>NZ_JAMYPL010000006.1:0-286080 GCF_040320355.1 Mesorhizobium sp. M0715
CCACCTTGAAGAACCGCATGCGGCTTTGCGCCATCCGCTACCGCGGCTTGGCCAAGGCGGCAGGACAGATCCTCATCGCCGCCATCGCCTTCAACATGCGCCGCTGGGTGACGCTGGCGACCTAATACAGGGTCGCATTGCGCCCGAAATCCGCCGAACCCGTCAAACCCCAGCCAATCCGGCCTCAAACCCGAGCCGCAAGGCACCCCACATTGGCCTGACCCTCCCTCCTTGCCCCTATAACTTAATAACGCAACGGGCCCTTGTGGGGAGATTGACCGCTTCCGCGTCTCACGCACTCTCCAAGCAAAAAAGCCGCCAGGTTGCCCGGGCGGCTTTAATTGTATGAGGGCTGTGAGGGCTCAGTTCAGCTTCGACTTCACGTCCGCAAGCGAAGCCTTGAACAGATCGGCACCGGCCTTGGCGTCGATCTTGCCGGCAAGCAGCGCGCGCGCTGCCTCGACGGCGATATCGACGGCGCTGGCGCGGACTTCGCTGATGGCGTCACGCTCGGCCTGGCCGATCTTCTGTTCGGCAAGCGCGGTGCGCCTGACAACATAGTCCTCGGTTTTCTTGTGCGCCTCGGCGGCAAGCATATCGGCTTCGCGCTTGGCGGCGGCGACGATGTCGGCGGCCTCCTGCTCGGCTTCCTTGCGCTTGCGCTGATACTGGCCAAGCAGTTGCTGGGCCTCCTCGCGCAGTCGGCGTGCTTCGTCCAGTTCATTGCTGATCCTGGCGGCGCGGGCGTCGAGCGCCTTGGCGATCAGGCGAGGCACCTTGATGTAGACGGCAATGCCCAGGAAGATGACCAGGGCAACCGTGGCCCAGAGCGTTGCGAGAGATGTGGCGTCCATGATGCGCTCCTCACCGGGCCACGGATTTGACCGCGGCCGCGATCTCGGCCTTGCTGGCCTTGCCGCCAACCAGGGCTTCGACGATCGCCGAAGCGGTGTCCTCGGCGATGCTGCCGACTTCCTTCATGGCATTGGCCTTGATGGAAGAAATGCGGGCTTCGGCTTCGCCAAGCTTGGCGTCGAGCGCGGCCTCGACCTTCTTGCGCGCGGTATCGGCCTCGGCCTTGGCCGCGTCGCTGGCCTGCTGGCCGATCGCGTTGGCCTTGGTCTTGGCTTCCGCCAGTTCCTGCTCGTAGGCAGCAACGGCGGCGTCGGCCTCGCCCTTCAACTTGGCCGCCTGATCAAGGTCCTGCGTGATGCGATCGTTGCGGACATCGATGATGCCGCCGACGCGCGGCATCACCACCCGCTTCAGGAAGAGATAGAACAGCCCGAAGGTGATCGCCAGCCACAGAAGCTGCGACGGGAACGTCGCCGGATCGAATGGCGGAAACGTGCCATGCGCTTCAGCAGGCACGCTGGTGCTGGAATGCGTGTCGCCTTCCGTCGCAGCGTGGCTGGTATCGGCTGATGGCGCGGACTCTTGCGCAAAGGCAGATGTCACGAACATGGACTATCCCCGAAATTCAGGCCCGCCGCTCGCGCGGCCGGCCTGTCCAATCTTCCCGAGTGCTCAGCCGAACAGGGCCAGAAGCGCGATGAGAAGCGAGAAGATGCCCAGAGCTTCGGTCACGGCGAAGCCGAAGATCAGGCGGCCGAACTGGCCATCGGCAGCCGACGGGTTGCGCAGTGCGCCCGCCAGGTAGCTGCCGAAGATGTTGCCGAGGCCAATGCCCGCGCCACCCATGCCCAGGCAAGCGATGCCGGCGCCGATGTACTTTGCTGCTTCTGCGTCCATTTGTTCAACTCCTTTGGATCTAAAATTCCGTTGCGATTCCATCCGGCGCCTATGTTGGAAATTCCTGGGCCGGAAACTTTTGGACCTAATGCCCGGGGTGCAGGGCGTCGTTGAGATACATGCAGGTCAACACGGCAAAGACGTAGGCCTGCAGGAAGGCGACCAGCAGTTCCAGTGCCGTCAGCGCCACCGCCATCGCCAGAGGCAGGATAGAGCCGGCGACGCCGACCGCGCCGAGCGCGCTCAGGCTGACCACGAAGCCGGAGAACACCTTCAGCGTGATGTGGCCGGCGAGCATGTTGGCGAACAGACGAACCGAGAGGCTGACCGGGCGCGACACGAAGGAGATCACCTCGATCAGCACCACCAGTGGCAGCAGGAAGACCGGCACGCCATGCGGCACGAACAGTTTCAGGAAGCCAAAACCATGCTTCATGAAGCCGTAGACGACCACGGTTGCGATCACCAGCACGGCAAGGCCGAAGGTGACGATGATGTGGCTGGTGACGGTGAAGAAATACGGGAACAGGCCAAGCAGATTGGCGACGAGCACGAACATGAACAGCGAGAACACGAGAGGGAAGAACTTCATGCCTTGCGTGCCGGCGGCATCGCGCAACATGTTGCCGACGAACTCGTAGGCCATCTCGGAGACCGACTGAAGCCGCCCGGGAACCAGGCTGCGGCTCGACGTCGTGAGAAACAGGAATCCAGCCGCGACGATCACGGTTGCGACCATGAACAGCGCCGAATTGGTGAAAGACAGGTCATAGCCGCCGATGTCGATCGGAATCAGCTTGTTGATATGGAACTGGTGGATCGGATCGACCTTGTCAGCTGCCACGTTCAAACCCCGTCAATGCCGCGTACGGCCTCGTTACCATTACCGCACATGAAGCGCGGTCATTTCTTGTCGTCTTGGTCACGGCGCGATTTATCGCCCTGTCCAAATTCTGCCACAACGCCGGCGGAACGCATCACATTGAGCACTCCGGCGCCAAAACCAAGCAGCAGAAACACGATCAGACCCCATGGCGATGTCCCCGCCAGACGGTCGATGATCCAGCCGATGCCGGCACCCACCACCACCCCGGCGATAAACTCGCTGGAGAGTTTGAGCGCCTGACCATAACCGGCCACACTGCCCGCTTTCGCGTCGTCTTTCCCCTCGAGCCGGCCCGGCCGCCTTGTCGCAAGCGAAGCTTCAAGGTCACGGCGGCGGCGCTCAAGATCGTCGTCGCGGATATCGGGTTCATGCTGATTGCCGCGGCCGGTTTTTCCGGTTCCGTCTGGCCCATTCTTGTCGGCCATCGCAACCCCCCCTGCCCGGTCAGACCGTCACCGTCCGTCCGCTTCTAAAGTCGCCGGCAACATAGTTAGAGGGTTTGCGCCCGTCAAGCCACGGGCGGAAGTTCATTGCCATGTATTTTAGGCAATAAAATCAATCAATTAGAAAGGTGCGACATCGTGCCCGCCATGATGACGAGGATGCATGGCGCGAATCCCCTGCGCAATGGCTCTTCGATAGGCTGCGCGCCACATCAAAGATCAGCGGCTGCTCTGCACTCAGCTCCAGCCGCCGCCATAGGTCCGATAGAAGATATGCAGGCCGATCTTGGTCATCTTCTGCATTGTGCGCGCCCAGCCGGGATGGACATATTGGGCATAGTAGTGGGTCGACGATCCGACCTCCGGGATGAAGATCTTGCCGGCAGTGACGGCCATGGCGATCTCCTGGGCGGTCTTGTAGGCGGCTGGGCTATCGATGCGCTTCTTCCTGCCGTCGCAGGCGAAGGAGAACTGGCAGCGGTTGAACCAGCTGTCGTTCTGGTAGACGACGCCGCAGATCGAATTCGGATAGGTCGGATTGCGGACGCGGTTGAGGATGACCTGGGCGACAGCGGCCTGGCCGCGCACGGATTCGCTCCTCGCCTCGAAATAGATGCCGTTGGCAAGGCATGCCTGCTCCTTTTGGGAGAAGACACTGGCGGGCAGCGGGTTCTGGATCCACGAATGATCGCCCTTCGCCATCGGCGGAATGAAGCGGCCCTCATTGGGCTGCTCGTCCTGAAGGAGGGCTTCGAAGGGCGATGCCTTGGCATAATCAGGCTCGGACTGCGCGTAGGCGGTGGCCAGCACGTCCGGATGGTCGTTGTTGACCAGCGCTGCCAGCATGGCCGGCACGCCGGGATCCGGCTTCTTGTCCTCGCGCGCATGGAATGCCGCGGCGATCTGGATTTCCTTGCCTTTGATCTGCGGCTTGGCGAAAGCCATTTTCAGGCCGCTGTCCATGCTGGGCCGCAGCAAGGAGGAGGTGCGCTCGAAGATCGAGCCGGCGTTGAAGTTCTTCGGCGGTGCGACGGGAGACATCTGGACGATGCGCCCTTTCTTCTCGGCGCGCACGACGCGGTCCTCATCGGGCGTGCCGCTGACTTTGCCGCCCTTGCCGCGAAACGACACGTTGCCGACACCGGCCAGGTGGACACCCGATCCGGAGATGGAGCCGGTGACATCAGAATCGGCAAAGGGCATCTCGGCCGCATGGGTCGAGCCGGCGACGGATTTCTCGACATAGGAATTCCAGCGCGTGCTCGATGCTTCGAGGCCGGAAACCAGGCTCGTCATGTCCTGATAGGCGGCGACCGTCGGAAAGCCGATCCAGATGCCGAAACCGATGACGAGCGGAGCCAGAAAGCCACGTTTTCTCTCACCGGCGGCGGCAACCAGCCGCTTCAACACACGTCGATGCACGGAACACTCTCCAGGAACGCGACTGACCCCACTGGAGAGCAAAATGATGCATTAACCTTGATGGGACGTTAACGGCTTCGATCGGGTTTTCCCGGCCGACCCGAGGTCGTGGTTGCGAAGTCAGGCGATTTTGCGGCCGACTATTCAGGCCGGACGCAGGAAGATCGGCCGGGCGATCAGCGCGCAGATGGCGGCCGCCAGCCAGACGCCGGACCAGGACCAGAGGTGCAAGAGCCCCGGAATGGCCACCGGTACCAGAAAGAAGCCGACAAAAACAAAGGTGTTGGCAAGACTGAGCGCGGTCCCGACATGGCTGGCGCCGGCAAGGGTGGCAAGCTCGGTGTATGCGACGCCGTGCCAGGCGGAGACGGAGATGCCTGCGACAATAAGCACGACTGGAAGGACCGCCAAGCAGATGAGCTGGCCGCCCGGAACGGTTGGGCCGAACAGGACCAGCAGCCAAAGCATGGCGAAGGCAAGGGCGCTGAACGCGCTGCACAAGCGAAGAAATTGGCGGCGGTTGCCGTGACGGTCGGTGAAGCGGCCGCTCCAGATGCGCATGACCATGGCGCCGATCTGAACGGCGGCGAGGCTCGCGCTGATAGCCGCCGTTCCCAACCCAACGAAATCGTGCAGGAACACGGAGGCGAAGGTGAGCACGGCCACCTGCGGAAAGCAGAGCAGGCCGATGGCGGTCGCGATACGCCAAACATCGCGGTTGCGCAGCGGCGCCGGTCCGGCCACAGCCGAAGCGAGATGGCCCTCCCCCGCCGTCGGCGGCTCGTGCAGCCAGCGCCAGGCGAACAGGGCAGACAGAGCGGATGCGCCCGCCAGCACCCCGAACACCGCGCCAAAGCCGAAAGCCAGCGCAAGCGAGGGCAGCACGAGCGCGCCAAGGCCGCCGCCGAGCGGCACCGCCGTCTGCCTGATGCTCATTGCGAAGCCGCGCTCGTTTTCCCGGAACCAGCCCATAATGGCGCGGCCGCTCGAACCGTTGACGCTGCCGCCGAGCAGTCCGGTGATGAGCAGGCTCGCGGCGAGCAGCGTGACGCCGGGAGTACCGGCCTTTGTCGGCACAACCAGCATCGCCATGACCAGGAGCCACACCGCCGTCGCGCCGAGCCCGATCAGGAGCACGCGGCGATCGCCCCAGCGATCGGTGAGCAGGCCCCAGGGCAGTTCGCTGAGCGCGACCCCCAGCCCGAGAAGGCCGAGCGCCAGGCCGAGCTCGGCATTGCCCAGGTGATAGCCCTGGCGAAGAACGACCGCCGTCGCCGGGATGCCGGAGAACGTAGCCGAGAAGGCGGCATTGGCGGCGACGCCGATGCCCAGAACCTTCCAGCGATGGCCGGGCTTGAATACCCTTTCGGCGGAACCGGCTGCCGTATCTTCCAGGAGTTCTGACGGCTGCCGGTCGGTGCAATTGACAATGGCGGACATGACTTCATTTCCCGTGCTGGCCAGTGGTCCGGCCTTGACGATCTGTCCCTACCGCCATAATTTCATCCTGAAAATCAGGAAGTTTTGGACATACAATCCTGAAAATCGGGACTTCACACATGCGACGCGTAACTTTCGACCTCGACGTCCTGCGCAGTTTCGTCACCGGTATGGAGCTGGGTAGCTTTGCCAAGGCCGCTGACCGGCTTGGCCGGTCGACGTCGGCGGTCAGCGCGCAATTGAAGAAACTGGAAGAACAGGCAGCGACGCCGATCTTCCGCAAATCAGGACGCGGCCTCGCTTTGACCGAGGCCGGCGAGACTATGCTCGGCTATGCGCGCCGGCTGATCGAATTGAATGACGAGGCGGCATCCGCCATCCATGATGTCGAGTTGGAAGGCTGGGTACGGCTCGGCTTGCAGGAAGATTTCGGCGAGGCGGTGCTGCCGGACGTGCTCGGCCGATTTGCCCGGGCGCACCCCAAGGTCAAGATCGAAGCCAGGATCGCACGCAGCCACGACCTTGCCGAAAGGGTCATGTCAGGCAGTCTCGACATCGCGCTCGCCTGGCACTGCGGCGAAACGCTGCCCTACAGCCAGCATGTCGCCGATGTGCCGATGCGTTGGATCGGGCCGGCAAAGCGCATCGAGACCAGCCTGCGCCACGGTGAGCCACTGCCGCTGGTGGCGCTCGAGGCGCCATGCCTTTTGCGTACGGTTGCAACTGAAACGCTCGACCGTGCCGGCCTGTCGTGGCGGATGGCCTTTTCCAGCCCAAGCCTTGGCGGCATCTGGGCCGCGGTTGCTGCGGGGCTGGGGCTGACGATCCGCACCGACATCGGCCTGCCGGCCAGCGTCAGCGCAATGACGCCGGAGATCGCCGGATTGCCCGCCCTGCCCAAGATGGCGTTGTTCCTGCATCGCAAGGACGCCGAGGCGGAGCCGGTGGCGGCCCGCCTCGGCGATATCCTGCTGGACGCCGCACGGCAAGCGCTGCCCGAAAATGCGCGGGTCAGCGACAACGGCCTGCGCAACGTGGCGTGATCATGAAGCGCCAGGTGGGCGCCGACGATCAGCTGCGTTTCTTGTTTGACCTGCCGGCGAACGGGTTGTCCGACGTGCGCAGCGCAATGCGGATCGGCACGCCGGGCATGTCGAAGGCTTCGCGCAGGCTGTTGGAGAGGTAGCGGACATAGGATTGCGGCATCGCGTCGGGCCGCGAGCACTGGACGACGAAGCCCGGCGGACGGGTCTTGGCCTGGGTGACGTACTTGACCTTCAGCCGGCGCCCGGCAACAGCAGGCGGCGGATGATGCGCCAGGATGCCCTCCAGCCAGCGGTTGAGCTTGCCGGTCGAGACGCGGCTGTTCCACACCTTGTGGGTCTTGATGACGGCATCCATCAGCTTGTCGAGGCCGCGCCCGGTCTCGGCCGAGACGGGTACGGCCTGCATGCCGCGCGCCTGGGGAAGAAGCCGTTCCGTCTTCTCGCGCAGTTCGGCCAGAAGCTCCTGGGGATGGTCGATCAGATCCCATTTGTTGAAGGCGATCACCGGCGCCCGGCCTTCCCTGATGATCAGGTCGGCGATCTGCAGATCCTGCTTCTCGAAGGGGATGGTGGCGTCGAGGACGATGATGACGATCTCGGCAAACCGGATGGCGCGCAGACCGTCCTGCACCGACATCACTTCCAGCTTTTCGTGGATCCTGGCCTTGCGGCGCATGCCGGCCGTGTCGAACAGTTTCAGGCGGCGGCCATGCCAATCCCAATCGACCGAGATCGAATCACGGGTGATGCCGGCTTCCGGTCCGGTGAGCAGCCGCTCTTCACCGATCAGCGCGTTGATCAGCGTCGACTTGCCGGCATTGGGGCGGCCGACGACGGCAATGCGCATCGGTTTGGTGTCGTCATAGGCGTGCTCGGCATCCGGATCGGCGATATCCTCGCCGATCAGCACCTCGCCGGCAGCGACGTCTTCGTCTTCGCCATCTTCTTCTTCGCCGAAGGCGCGCGCTTCGCCGAGCGCGCCGATCACGGCGTCGCGCAAATCGGGCATGCCCTGGCCATGCTCGGCCGAAACCGGGATCGGCTCGCCAAGGCCGAGCTCCCAGGCTTCCAGCATGCCGCCCTGGGCGCCCTTCGCCTCGGCCTTGTTGGCGACCAGCACGACCGGCTTGCCGGACTTGCGCACGATCTCGGCGAAGGTCCTGTCGTCAGGCAACAGGCCGGACTTGGCGTCGATGGTGAAGAAGATCAGGTCGGCTTCGCGGATGGCGATCTCGGTCTGCGCACGCATGCGGCCGGGCAAGGTCGAGGCGCCAGCGTCCTCGAAGCCGGCGGTGTCGATGACATCGAAATGCAGGTCGTAGAGCTTGGCGGCATGGACGCGACGGTCGCGGGTGACGCCCGGCGTGTCGTCGACGAGCGCCAGCTTCCTTCCCACCAGCCGATTGAAAAGAGTCGATTTGCCGACGTTAGGTCTGCCGATGATGGCGACTTTGAAGGTCACGACGCACTGCCCGACCCGCGGATCAGCTCGGACATCAATGTTGCGCGCTCGCGGGTGTTGCGCGGGGCGCCGTCATCGGCGGCGATCTGGTCGAACAGTTTCAGCGCATCCTGCGTCTTGCCTTCCTTCCAGGCGGAAAGGCCGAGTGCCTCGCGCGCCGTGTGGCGCAGCGTGTTGGTGTCGGATGTGAGCGCTTCGACACGGCTGGAGACGTCGGCAAAGGAGCCGTGGTCGACAAGCAGCAGTGCTGCCCGCAGGCGCGCCATGTCGCGAATGCCCTGGGGAATGGCCGTATCGGCGGCGACTTCGTCGAAATCCTTGACGGCGGCGGGGACGTCACCCTTGTTCGCCTTGACGGTCGCGCCGCGCATGCGGGCGAGCAATGGATAAGCGCCGTAGCCATCCTTCTCCAACTGATCGAGCGCGGTCAGCGCCTCATCGTTCTTGCCGTCATTGGCGAGCTTCAGCGCCTGCGAGAACGCATCGCCCGAGCGGTTGGCGCGCGTCTCGTCCCAATAGCGGTAGCCGACGAAGGCGGCGGTGCCGAGCACCACGAGGATCGCAACGACAATCAGAGCGGGGCCAAAACGGTCCCACAGCGCCTGCGCCTGTTCGCGACGGATCTCGTCGTTGACTTCACGGATGAAACTGTCGTCGGACATCAAATCAAACCATTCCTGCCCCGTCGGGCCTTTGTCAGCCCGCGTTTTAGCGAAATTTTGCCGGCATGGAAGGGGTTCAACCGGAAAATCGCCTATTGTCCGGGGCAAACGGATGTTTGCCCCGGACAAGCAGCCGAAAAGGCTCATCGCACCCACGCCACATTTAGGCGATAGCCGGCTTGCAGACGTTCCCCGAGTGAAGATCAGATTGCCTATGCTTCGTCCGTTCCGCGTTGTTGCGTTTTCGCTTGCCGCGCTCACCACTGGTGGCGGGGCTTTGGCCGATCCGCCGGTGCCGGCAAAGCCGAAACAGGTCGTCATCATCTCATTCGACAGCGCCCGCGATATTTCGCAATGGAAACGCAGCCGGGCATTGGCTGAGCGCACCGGCGCGCATTTCACCTATTTTCTGTCCTGCGTCTTCCTGCTGTCGACGGAGACGCGCAAGGAGTACACCGCACCCGGCAAAAGCGCCGGCAAATCCAACATCGGCTTTGCCGCCTCCAAGCAGGAAGTCACCGAGCGGCTCGAACAGATCGGCCTTGCCGCGCATGAAGGCCACGACATCGCCAGCCATGGCTGCGGCCATTTCGACGGCAAGGACTGGAGCAAGGCGGACTGGCTGAAAGAGTTCAGTTCGTTCGAGCACATTCTCGAAAACGCCTATGCGATCAACGGCATTGCACCCGAACCACAGGGCTGGCGCGATTTCGCGCGGCATGCGGTGGTCGGCTTTCGCGCGCCGTACCTGTCGACCAGCAAGGCGCTTTACGAAGCGCTGCCGGCGGCCGGATATCAATTCGATGCCAGCGGCGTCTCGCAAGGCCCTGCCCGACCGACGGCCAGCAACGGCATCATGCACTTTTCCCTGCCTCAGATTCCCGAAGGACCGAAGTCGCGGCCGGTGATTGCCATGGACTACAATCTCTATGTCAGGCATTCCGGCGGCTTCGAGCGGCCAAGCCAAGCGGGCGAGTTCGCCAACCGGACCTATGCTGCCTTCCGCGCCGCCTTCGACAGGCAGTATGCGGGAAAACGCATTCCGCTGGAACTCGGCTTCCACTTCGCGCTGATGAATGACGGCGCCTACTGGAACGCGCTGGAGCGCTTTGCCGGCGACGTCTGCGTCAAGGCGGATGTCGAATGCATCAGTTTTCGCGACTATGTTTCGCGCCAGGATGCTGGCCAAAGGCAGGTCTCGGTCGGCGGCTGAGCCGCCAACCCGGTTCGATTTCCAACCTCGGTCTTTAGGCTGGGTCCTCGGCGCCCTGCCTTGCCAGATAGCGCTGGTCGATTTCAGGCAGCGGCTCGCCTTGGAGCGTCGCCTCGAAGGCGCGCAGGCGCTTGTGGACCGATTGCAGCTCGACGATGGTCGACCAGGAGGTGAGCAGAAACTGCAGCGAACCGGTCACCTTGCCGAACGCGTTCGAAATCTGGTTCAGCGCGCCGAACGTTATCTTGTGCGCCACCAGCGAGGGACCGAGGATCAGCAGCGAGAAAATGTTGTCGGCCTGCAGGTAGGTGTAACGGACGACGTTGAAATAGATGTAGTGAAAATAGAGCCTGAAATAATTGTGACGAACATTCTCGAACAGCTCGGCAGTGGTGGCCGGCTGGGCCCGGTCCGCATGATCCTCGCCGTAGACGAGTTCCTTGCGGTAGGCGGCTTCGACACGCTGGTTGCGGAACTGCAGCCCTGGAAGCTTCAAACCGGCAACCATGACCGAGATCGTCCCGAACAGACACCAGGCAAGGGCCGCGACAACCAATGGCTGCGGGATCGCGCCGATAATCGGCAACTCGGTGATATGGGCCTGCAACTGAATCATGACCGGCAGGAATGCGATCAACGTCATGATCGACTGGACGAAGCTGGAGCCGAGATCTTCCATGATCTGCGAGAACCGCATCGTGTCTTCCTGGATACGCTGCGAGGCACCCTCGATATGGCGCAGCCTGCCCCAGTTCTCGACGAAGTAGTTGTTCATCGCCGTGCGCCAACGGAAGATCCAGTGACTGACGATGAAGGCATTGACCACCTGCACATTCATGCCGACCAGCGCCAGCCACGAAAAATCGGCCAATCCGATATAAAATTCGCTGTTGGTAGACTTTCCAGTCCCCGACATCAGGCCCTGCACATAGTCGAAGAAAGGCCCATACCAGGCGTTGACGGCGACACTGACCTGCACATTGAAATAGATGAAGAACAGAATGACCGCGGTCATCAGGATCGACCAGCGCTGCCATGGATGCGGCGAATACCAACTCCAGAATGCATAGAAGACGAGCACGCAGAACGCGAAATAGAGATAGAACCAGAGGAACGGCTTCGATACGAGGATGGCGATGCCGATGAGGGGCGGCGCGCCGGCCGCGGCGGGCGGCAATCCGAAAACCGCACCCAATTGTTCACCACCGAAGAACCAGAACAGGATCGCCGCAAGGCTCCAGATGGCGGCCGAAGTGAAAAAGAGCTTCGGCTGCGGGAAAAAGGATACGAACACTGTGGCGAATTCCTCGATCTAGGCGCAAATCAGCTGACGACAGCGGGCATAAAGTCACACATTAGTGGGAAAGAAAATGCCCGTGCCCGATGCCCGGCACAGCAAGCCCACAATCATGGCGATTTTGGCGCAGCCGACCAGGTGATGGCGCCCGAGACGACCAGCATGGTTGCGGCGGTGATCGAGGCGAGGAAGAAATCGCCGGACATTTGCGCCAGAAATCCGGCTGCGACCGGACCGATGATCTGGCCAAGGCCGAACGCAGCCGTCATCAGGGCAAAGATCCGCCGCGGCGCCTCTGGCGCCTGCTGCCGGGCGGCTTGCAGGCCAAAGGCGGTAATGGCAATGAAGGTGCCGCCGAGCAGCACGCCGGCAAGCAGCGGCCCGGTGGCTCCGCCGATGGCGACGCTGGCGGTGACGCCGGCAACTTCGATGAAGCACGCCAGCGCATAGGCGGCATAGAGGCCGGTCCGGGCCGCGATCTTCTGCCAGAGCCAGACGGAGGGAAAGCCCGCAAGACCGGCGACCATCCACACCATGGCCTCGAAGATGCGGCTGCCGCCGCCTTGCCGAACGATGGCGACCAGGAATGTCGCCGTCACCACATAGCCAAAGCCGAACAGGCCGTAGGCGATGATGACCTTGACCAACGACCGGTCCATCCGCAGTGCCGGCTCGCGGGTGACTTCGCCGTTGCCGAGCGGACCCTCATTGACCAACAGAGCGACGAGGACGAAACCACAGGCCGAAATCGTCGCCGACCACAGCCAGCCTGCCGCCCAGCCCGAATGCTCGGCGACCAGCACCGCCATCATCGCCGCCGATGCCGCTATGCCGAGCCCGACGCCGCCGAAATGCCAGGCCTGCAGGTCGTTGCGACCGGCAGCCGCGATATGGCTGAACACGATGCTGGCCATGAACACCATGACGAAGGCGCTGGCCAGACCGGCCAGAAAGCGGATGGCGAGAAAGGCCGCCATCGCTTCGGTCAGCCCCATCAGCGCGGCAAGGACCGCACTGGCGCCAAGCCCCGCCAGCATCAGCAGGCGCTCGCGCCCATGCGCCCAGCCGCCCGCCGCTGCCAACGCGCCGACGAGGTAGCCGAGATAATTGGCCGACGCGATCCAGCCGGCATCGGCAGGCGACAGATGCAGTTCCTGCATCATCCCGGGCAGGATCGGCGTGTAGACGAAACGGCCGATGC
Source organism: Mesorhizobium sp. M0715 (assembly GCF_040320355.1). Lineage (NCBI taxonomy): Bacteria > Pseudomonadati > Pseudomonadota > Alphaproteobacteria > Hyphomicrobiales > Phyllobacteriaceae > Mesorhizobium > Mesorhizobium sp. M0715. The sequence goes on from NZ_JAMYPL010000006.1 coordinate 12,825, forward strand.
CCATGGCAATCGCCATGGCAATCATGCCGGCGAGAGCGAACCGCAGCGCTGTCGAGGTGGCTGATGTCATTGCACTGCACAATAAGTGCAGGGATCGCTGAAACAATCGCCATCTGTTGGGCCAGTGCGTACGCGGGACGTGCTCGCCTCGACTTTCCTCGAGCCGGAACGCTTGGCACCTGCTCAGCAGCGACCGCCGGCGCATAGTGGAACCGTCTCGTGCACTGTCCGCCGTGCCGTCAGCCTGAACGGCACATCGCCCAGTTCGCGCTCCGACATGGTGTTCAGCACCGGATGCGAAAGCGGATCGATCAGCCATCTCTGCGTTTCGCTGTCCTGGCGCGGCTCATGCGAAGTAGTCGCAGCGAAAAAGACCCTCAGCGATGACGACAAGATCCTCAGCATTTCCGGCTCCACGGGTCTGTCTCTCCCGACAAAATCTGCCGTTTAGACATGCCTTTCAATTGAGATTTCAGCCGGATCAGTTTAGAAAAACTCAATGGCCATGCTCAACCGCGTCCATCTCAACGGCCTCCGCGCCGTCGAAACCGTTGCCCGGCTCGGATCGCTGGCGGCGGCGGCCGGTGAACTCAACGTTTCCGTCAGCGCCGTCAGCCAGCAGATAAGCCGTACCGAAAAACAGCTCGGCCAGGCGCTGTTCGAGCGAACGGCGAGCGGTCTGGTGCTGACTGAGTTCGGCACCGTCTTCGCGGTCCGCCTTGGTGCTGGATTTCGTGAGCTTTCCCAGGCCGTGGCGCTGGCCGACGAGGCTACGCAATGCACATTGGTGGTTTCGGTGGCGCCGGCCTTTGCCTCGAAGTGGCTGTTGCCCAGACTATCTCGCCACTTCGACCGGCATCCCAACGTGCTGCTGCGCATCGACGCTTCGGTGCGGCTGGCCAATCTCGATCACTCGGACATCGACATCGCCATCCGGCTCGGCGACGGCAAATGGCCGGGCGGGCGCACGGAACTGCTCCTGGCGCAGGAAGTCTTCCCGGTCTGCGCGCCGGCGATCGCCCAAAAACTGAAATCGATCGAGGACCTTGCCCAGACCTGCGCGATTACCGACGAGCGGGCGATGATCAACTGGGAAAGCTGGTTCGAAACGGCCGGTGTCCCACCTGTCACCTTCCTCAAGGGTGCGCGTTTCACCGACCCGATGCTGTGCCTGGAGTCGGCGATTGCCGGCCATGGCGTGATGCTGGGCTGGCAATTGCTCGCCGCGGATGCGCTGGCCGACGGGCGGCTGGTGGCGCCTTTCGGAATCCGCGCCCAGAGCGGGCTCGGCTATTGGCTGGTGACCTCGTCCGTCAAGGCGGAAAGCCGCAAGGTCCGGGATTTCAAGCTCTGGATCAGGGAAGAGATCGAGGCAACCATGGCGCGGTTCGGGTCCGCGAACGCAGAACCCACCGTCGCGATCGCGGTGGAAAGGACGGGGGCACCGAGCTATGTAGAGTCGGACATCAAACTACGACAGGCAGGATCATGACCACACATTCGCGCGGCGTTTCCGCATCGATCGACCCGGTGAAGCTCGACAGGCTGGCGGAAGTCGCCATCAAGGTCGGGCTGCAATTGCAGCCAGGCCAGGATCTGGTGTTGACTTCGTCGATCGCGGCACTGCCGTTGACCAGGCGGATCGTCGAGCATGCCTACAAGGCCGGCGCCGGGCTGGTGACGCCAATCTTCAACGATGACGAGATGACGCTGGCCCGCTACCGTTTCGGCGCCGACGCGAGCTTCGACCGCGCCGCCGGCTGGCTTTATGAGGGCATGGCGAAAGCCTTTGCCAACAATGCGGCCAGGCTTGCCGTGCGCGGCGAGGATCCATCGCTGTTGTCGGCTCAGGATCCGGCGAAGGTGGCGCGCGCCAACAAGGCGAATTCGATGGCGTATCAGCCGGCGCTGGAAAAGATCACCGGCTTCGACATCAACTGGAACATCGTCGCCTATCCGGACCTCGCCTGGGCCAGACAGGTCTTCCCCGGCGATGCCGACGACGTTGCCGTGGTGAAGCTTGCCGATGCCATCTTCGCCGCCTCGCGGGTCGATGTGGAGGACCCGATCGGCAACTGGAAAGCGCACAACGCAGCGCTGCGCAGCCGCACCGAATGGCTCAACGGCCATAATTTCCATGCGCTGCATTTCACCGGGCCAGGCACCGACCTGACCGTTGGGCTGGCGGACGGCCATGAATGGATGGGCGGCGCCTCGACCGCCAAGAACGGCATCACCTGCAACCCCAACATCCCGACCGAGGAGGTCTTCACCACGCCGCACGCAAGGCGGGTCGAGGGTCATGTTTCCTCGACCAAGCCGCTGTCCTACCAGGGCACGCTGATCGACGACATTTCGGTGCGTTTCGAAGAAGGCAGGATCGTCGAGGCCAAGGCATCGAAGGGCGAGGACGTGCTGAAGAAGGTGCTCGATACGGATGAGGGCGCGCGCCGCCTCGGCGAGGTGGCGCTGGTGCCGCATTCCTCGCCGATCTCGGCGAGCGGGCTGTTGTTCTTCAACACGCTGTTCGATGAGAACGCCGCCTGCCACATCGCGCTCGGCCAGTGCTATTCGAAGTGCTTCGTCGACGGCGCCTCGCTCAGCCAGGACGAGATCGCGGCGCGCGGCGGCAACAAGAGTTTTATCCACATCGACTGGATGATCGGCTCGGACAAGATCGACATCGATGGTGTCCACAAGGACGGCGCCCATGTGCCCGTCATGCGCAAGGGCGAATGGGCCTGACCGGCTTACGGAGGGTCCGATGGCCTTCGACCTGGCGGTCAAGCGTATCTACGAGCCACCCGCGCCCGATGACGGGCAACGGGTTCTGGTCGACCGAATCTGGCCACGCGGCGTCAGCAAGGAGGACGCCGCGCTGGCGCTGTGGCTGAAGGACATCGCGCCGAGCGACGATCTGCGCAAATGGTTCGGCCATGAGGCGGCGCGCTGGGCTGAGTTTCAGAAGCAGTACCGAGTTGAGTTGGACGGGAATGAAGATGCGGTGGGTGAATTGCGCGGCCTGCTTCGCCACGGCAAGGTGACACTGCTCTACGGCGCGCATGACGAGGCGCACAACAATGCGGTGGCGCTGGCGGCATTTCTCAGAAAGACGGATTGAAGGGCGCCCACAATCTGTAAGGTCGGCGATTGGCCAATCTCCCCCCTTGCGGGGGAGATGCCCGGCAGGGCAGAGGGGGGTGCTGTCCCGCCGACCTGTCAGCCAATCACCGGCCAAATTCTGAGACGAACAGTCAAAGGGTGGCGATTCTTCACACCCCCCTCTGACCTGCCGGCCATCTCCCCCGCAAGGGGGGAGATTGCAGCGTCGCCGTCTCGCTACGCTACCTCACCGCCGCTTCATAAACATCAGCCTTGAATCCAACCAGCACCCGATCCCCAACCTCCAGCACCGGTCGCTTGATCATGGCCGGCTTGGCCAGCATCAGCGCCTTGGCCTTCTTTTCGTCGAGGCTCTGCTTGTCGTTGTCCGGCAGCTCGCGAAACGTGGTGCTACCCTTGTTGAGCAGCTTTTCCCAGCCGACCTTGCCCGCCCAGCCATCCAGCCGCTTCGCGTCCAGTCCCTCTGCCCTGAAATCGTGAAACCGGTAGGCCACGTCATGGCCTTCCAGCCAGAGGCGCGCCTTCCTGACCGTGTCGCAGGTGGTGATGCCGTACATGGTGATCGTCAAAACAGTGGCCCTTCGGATTTCGAATCTGACCGCAGATTAAGGACGCTCTGCGCGCTTTGCCAGCGCTCTCCGGCGTGCCTTGCTTTTGCGCTTGCAAATACTAAGGATTTTTCCTAAGTTTTTGTCGAGCCGCTTTTTGACGGTGCCCAGGGACCGACCATGACAAGCCTTCAGACCGCAACTCCCAGCCCTCCGCCAATCGATGGCATCTTTCGCGCACTGTCCGATCCGACGCGGCGACGCGTGGTGGAGCGGCTGAACCGCAGCCCTGCCTCGGTCAGCGAGCTTGCCCAACCGTTCGACATGGCCCTGCCCTCCTTCATCGAACATCTCAAAATCCTCGAGGGTTGCGGGCTGGTGCGCTCGCAAAAGACCGGCCGGGTCAGGACCTATCAACTGGCACCCGAGCCGCTGAAGCTTGCCGAAAACTGGCTGGCCGAACAGCGCACGCTGTGGGAGCGCCGTCTCGATCAGTTCGACGCCTATGTGATGAGCCTCAAGGAGAACGAAAAATGAGCTATCCCCTCAAGCCGGATCCCAGACTGGACCTCGTGCTGGAGCGCATCATCGATGCGCCGCGCGAATTGCTGTGGCGCGCCCTGACGACGCCGGACCATGTCAAGCAATGGTTCACGCCGAAGCCCTGGATGGTGACCGACTGCGAGATCGACCTCAGTCCGGGCGGGCTGTTCCGCACGCGCATGCAGTCGCCCGACGGCAAGGAGGTCAACGACCGCCATTGCTGCTATCTCGAAATCGTGCCGAACGAGCGACTGGTGTGGACGGATGCACTGCTGCCGGGCTATCGGCCGTCAGGCGAGCCGTTCATCACAGCGGTCATTTCCCTGCAACCGGACGGCAAAGGCACGCGCTACACCGCCACCGCCATCCATCGCGACGAGGCGACCCGAAACAACCATGAAGAGATGGGTTTCTTAGACGGCTGGGGCACGGTGGCCGATCAGCTTGCGCAGTACGTGAAGACCATTTGAGCCTCTCACATGGCGGCCTGGGACATCGTCCCGGCCGCCATGCTTATTTTTCAACCTCCAGCGACGAGATCGAGCTCCCGCAAGCCGATGGTATTTCACGGCCTCAATAATAGAAGCGCTCTTCGGTGATCTTGCCGTTTTTGACCGTGTAGAGGCCAACTTCATCCATGGTGACACGCTCGCCGGTAGCCTTGGGCGTTATGTCGAACTTGAAGCGCACCGCGAACTGGTCTCCGTTGACGTAGGGGCCCTCGACCGAGCCGCCATGCACTTCATTGTTCTCCTGCCACCATTGGCCCTTCTGCCTGAGCGCCTCCTTGCCATGGGAGATGCCATCGGCCCCGCCATGGCTTCGAGACTGATTATATCATCGGCGTTGTACTTCTCGGCAGCAGCTTCGTTATCGCCCTGCTTGAGCAGCTCGGTGAAATCCTTGGCAATTTCCGCGATGGTCATTTGTATTCCTCCTGTCAGACGCACTGCAAATGGGGAACAGCTTGCTGGCCTCCATCGTCGGAACGTGCGGTAGCTGACAATCCGTGTCAGGACGGATCGCCCAGCTTGCGAACTACGATGCCAACGGCAAAGGCCAACGATCCAGGAAGAGGTATTTTGTCAGGCCGCGCAGGCTGTGAACAAAGATGAAGTCATGGGCAACGAAGCTGATCGGTTCGATGGGCTGCCGAGAGATGAACTTTTGATCGTAGGCAAGTGTCAGATGCGGAACGAAATGATCCGACGCTTTGAGCCCATTCCTGAGCATCTCGACACCAAGCAATTTGTGAAGTTCAAAAACCGGTCCATCATCGGCGAGAAGCACAAATGGGCGATGAGGTGGCCTGCCCCTTGTTGCCGGGCGACCGGGAAAGCTGCCGACGTGGCCAAACGTGACCTCGAAAGCAGGCATGTGGACACGCTGACCCGATCGAGATCCCGCAAAGACGGTCTTGGACCGCAGCCGCTTGTAGTCGCCGGCATGTTGCAGGCTCAGATGGAACCGTTCAGCCGACAGCAGCGATTCACCGACTTCATGTCGATGACAAAGCTGCGTCTGCAGATTGGCGAATGAACCATAGTCCTTCGGCTGCAAGAACAACCCGAAGAAGGCACGATCCGGCCGCTTCGGTTGCCACGGAGGCTCTGGTATGCCGAAATCGAATTCACCTTGCCGATACATACCCATACGCCCGGCGAAGAACGCTCCTGTTTCTCATCTACGGTTAGAACAAAACAGGAACAATCCTTGGAGTCAAGCGTGGATTTGATCGATGAAACTAACCTGGTAGCACCGGGCAGTTGGCACCACGGCGCAGGCTGATATGCGCCACGTCGCCGACCTGGAATTGAAAACCCTCGGCTTGGCGCGGCGCGTCTATGACAACAGGTGCGCCCTGCCCGAGTTCAGCGTGCAGACGCAACGTGCGGCCGTGAAAGACGATGCTGTTGACGCGTGCCGGCGCTGTGCCGGGCGCGGCCTCGGTCATCGCCAGGAGATCTTCCGGCCGCACGCCGACGGTGTGCATGGCATCCTCGGCGAGAGCTTCGCCGGTTTCAGAAATGGCCTCCAGCGGTAGGGCGCCGGCGGCGAAGCGCAGGCGATCGCCGTCTCGGCCGACGAAGCGCGATTGCAGGAGATTCATGGTGCCGATGAAGCTCGCCACAAACTTCGTGGCGGGCCGGTCATAAAGTGTGGCCGGCGGCGCAATCTGCTCGATGCGGCCCTTGTTCATGACGACGATGCGGTCGGAGATCGACAGCGCTTCGGTCTGGTCGTGGGTGACCATGACGAAGGTGGTGCCGAGCCGCGACTGCAGCCGCTTCAGTTCAACCTGCATCTGCTCGCGCAGATGCGCATCGAGCGCCGACAGCGGCTCGTCGAGAAGCAGTACGCGTGGCTCGCAGACGATGGCACGCGCCAGCGCGACGCGCTGGCGCTGGCCGCCAGACAGTTCGGAGACGCGGGCGCCAAGCTTGTCGGCGAGGCCGACCATGTCGAGGGCTTCGCCGGCGCGCTTTGCCTGTTCGGCTCCAGACAGTTTGCGCAGCGACAGGCCAAAGCCGACATTTTCGGCGACATTCATGTGCGGGAACAGTGCGTAATCCTGGAACACGGTGTTGACCGGCCGGTCGAACGGCCGAAGGGCCGTGATATCGCGACCATCGAGCAACACCTTGCCGCTCGACGGGCTTTCGAAACCGGCGATAACGCGCAGGCTGGTGGTCTTGCCGCAACCCGACGGCCCGAGCAGCGTGACAAACTCGCCGCTGATAATGTCGAGATCGACGGCGTCGAGCCCGACGATGCCGCCAGGAAAAATCTTCGAGACCGCCTGCAGCCGCACAAGTGGATCAGGCGCCATCGCGAACCTCGGACGGCTTCGTGGTGTTGACCCAGAGGATCTGGCAGCGCTCGGCGCCCGGATTGCGGAAGGCATGCAAAAGCGTGCTCTTGAAGGCAAAACTGTCGCCGGCCTTCAGCACGTATTTGGTCGAATCCACCACCAGCTCGACCTCGCCCGACAGGACGAAGCCGAACTCATGGCCGGCATGGGCATAGGCTTCGGCCGTGCCGCCGCGGGCTTTCACCGTCACCAGCATGCCGGTCAGCGTCGCGCCCGGCGGAGACAGCAATGCCTTGGCAATGCCTTCCGATTTGACCGGGATTTGCCGCCGCTTGTCGGCACGCACGCAATAGAGATCGTTGACGGCATCGTTGCCGTCGGCGATCAGCGCCGACGGCTCGATGTCGAGGGCGGCGGCGAGCGGCCAGATCACTTTGACGCGCAGCGAGGACATGCCGCGCTCGATCTGGCTCAATGCACCGATCGACACGCCGGCTTTTGCCGCAAGATCGGCCAGCGACAGGTTGCGCTCCAGCCGCAGCGCCCGCACGCGCCGGCCGACCCGCACATCGGCATCGTCCTTCGGCTTCTCAGCAGCTTCGTCCAGTATGTCCATCAATTCCCGACCTCGTTTGCAGTGTCTCGGGTGACACCGCGTGGCTGACGCCGCGCGGTGCTCTAGGGTTCAGCCGCCTGCCTTGACCTTTTCGAACATCTTGGCGAGGTCGTCATTCTGTTTCATCGGTCCGGTGAAGATGGTGGTCTTCAGCATCACTTCCGGGTCGGATGGCAGCTGCAATTTCTCCAGTTCCTCCTTCGGCACGGTGGCAAAAGCGGAGCTCAGCGAACTGCCATAGCCATAGGCCTCGATCAGGTATTTGCCGGAGTCGGCTTCCAGCCGGCTGTTGATGAAGTCATAGGCGAGGTCGACATTCTTGGCGTCCTTGAGCATGACGAAGCCGCAGGCCCAGGTCAGCATGCCCTCCTTCGGCTTCATGAACTCGACCGGCACGCCCTGCTTCTTCAGCGAGGTGGCCGACGCGTTCCAGGTCATGGCGGCGACCAATTGGCCGCTGGCCAGCGCCTGTTCGACGGAGGTCATGTCGGTGGTGTAATTGGAGAGCAGCGGGCGCTGCTCGCGCAGCTTCTCGGCCACCTTGTCCATTTGCTCCGGCGTCATGTCGAACGGATTAACGCCGGCGAGCAGTGCGGCAACGACCGGCGTGTCGTGCACCGCGTCTATCGTCGCCATGCGACCGGCATACTGCTTGTCCCACAGAAGATTCCAGCTCGCTTCCGGGTTCTTCACCAGATCGGTGCGGTAGAGGATCGAGGTGTTGCCCCAGTCCCATGGCACCATCCAGACCTTGCCGTCGCCGGCCTGCAGGTCGGGCAGGTTCTTGAACACCGGGAAGATCGAGTCCCAGTTCTTGATCCGCTTGGTGTCGATCGGCTGCAGCAGGCCTTCCTTGTTCCAGCGCGCCACCTTGTCATAACAGGGATGCGCGATGTCGGGGCGGAAGCCGGCCTTGACCTTGGTGAAGGCGTCATCGTCGTCACCGAAGATCGAGGCCTCGACGCCGTCGGGGTGCGCAGCCAGAAAGCTCTTGTTGAAATCGGGCAGTTCATAGCCCGACCAGGTGAAATATTGCAGCTTGTCGCCGGCGAAAGCGACGGTCGACGACAGCGCCAGCGCGAACGCCGTCAATCCAGCGCAAACAGTCTTTGCAGAGATCGATTTCAGGTCGAATGCCATTGCAGTTCTCCTCTCTTGGTTTGTTTTGGTTGTGACGGATCCGCGGGCTTTGGCGCCGTGGCGGACAAGCCGCGATGGCGCAGGATTTCAGCCGCTGCAGCGATGATGAAGGACACAGCCAGGATCGACGTGCCCAGCGCCATCACCGTCGGCAGCGACTTTGGAAAACGCAGCTGGCTCCAGATGTAGAGCGGCAGCGTCGGCTCGGTGCCGGCCAGGAAGAAGACGACAATGAATTCGTCGAAGGAGATCAGGAAGGCCAGCATGAAGGCCGAAACGATGGCCGGCAGGCTGAGCGGCAGCATGATCCGCCGGAACGTCGTCCAGTCGGAGGCGCCGAGATCGAGCGCCGCCTCGCGAATGGTTTTCGGGATGGCGGCGAAGCGGCTGCGCATGATCACCACGGTCGTCGGCAGCGCCACCAATATGTGACCGAGAACGATGGCGATGCGCGATGGCCCCAGACCAATGAGATTGATGAGGATCAGCAGCGATATGCCGACGATGACGCCGGGGATCAGGATTGGCAGCCGGGCGATGGCGCTGATGGTGGCGGCCAGCGGCGAGCGGCCGTAGAGGTCCATGTAGGATACGGTGATGCCGCACAGCGTCGCACTCGTGGCGGCAATGGCGCCGATGACGAGGCTGTTCAGGAGTGCACCGGTCAGCGCCGAATTGCCGAACAAAGTCGCGTACCATTGCAAGGTGAAGCCTTGCAGCGGAAACGCTGCCTGGATCGAGTTGTTGAAGGAAAACAGCGGGATCAGCAGCACCGGCAGATAGAGAAAGACCAGATAGGCGACGACGTAGACGCCGAGCCAGCGGCCGCCTCCCTGCGTGCGTGCAGCGCTCATGTGCGGCTGCCAAATCTGCGGTCGGCGAAACGCGCGACCAGCACCACGCACAGGATGACCAGCATGACGGCGACGGAGAGTGCGGCGCCAAACGGCCAATCGTTGGCCTTGCCGAATTGCGCCTGGATCAGCGTGCCGATCATGGTGCTGGCCGGGCCGCCGACGAGCGCCGGCGTGACATAGTCACCGACCGTCGGCACGAAGACGACAAGGGCTGCCGCCAGCACGCCCGGCATCGAATTGGGCAGCACGACACGGCGGAAAGAGGTGAAGGGCCGCGCGCCGAGATCGGAAGCGGCCTCGATCAGCGATTTCGGGATGGTGTCCAGCGCCACGTAGATCGGCAGGATGGCAAAAGGCGCGTAGGCGTGCGCCAGCGTGACGACGACGGCGGCCGGCGTGTTGAGAAAGGCCAATGTCGGCTCGGACCAGATGCCGCTTTCGATCAGCGCCGAGTTCAAAACGCCATTGTAGGCGAGCACGATCTTCCAGGCGAAGACGCGCAGGAGATAGCTGGTCCAGAATGGCAGCGTCACCAGAAACAGCAGAAGGCCGCGCCGCCGGCCGGCGTGGAAGGCAAGATAGTAGGCGACGGGATAGGCAGTGACGACGGTCGCCAGCGTGACCAGAGCGGCAATGATCAGCGAACGCAGCGTCACCGTCCAGTACAGCGGATCGGACACCACAGTTGCGAAGTTCGCCAAGCTGAAACCGGCACCGAGCAGCGAACCGTCATTGTTGCGGAAGGCGAGGAAAAGCACGAGGCCGAGGGCAAACAGGATCAGCAGGAAAGTGACCAGAGCGCCCGGGAGCAGCATGGCGACCCGGAAGCCCTGAGAAGACCGGGCCTCTGGCGCTGATGTTGCAACTAGGGTCGACATCGACCTGCCTATCGGAATTTGAAATTGGCTTAGAGTTTTTCATATCCATGAAACTGTCAAGCGGAATCCCAAACGGAAACCCATTGACAGGAATTGCTTTGGTCAGCGCTCCAACGCATCGAGCAGCCGGTACCAGGCGATGGTCGCGGCGACGCCGACTTGGCGGAAGGCGTGAAACGGGATCGGTCGGATCGGCGAGACCGGGAAGGGCAAATGCCTGGCGTCGCCACTTTGGAGATAGCCGGCGATGCGCTCGCCAAGAGCGGTCATCAGGCCGACACCACGACCCTGGCAGCCGACCACGGCGAGCAGGCCCTGCTCCGGCTCGTGGATGTGCGGCAGATGGTCCGGCGTCATCGCCACGCGGCCGAACCAGCGCTTCTCGATGGCGATGCCGGACAGCATGGGATAGAGCCGCCGCAGCGCCCGCTCGAGATGCGCCCAGTCGCTGGCGCTCGTCGGCAGCGCCATGCGACCCCGCCCGCCAAGCACCAGCCGGCCGTCGGCGCTCTTGCGGTAGTAGACGAGGATGCGCCTGGAGTCCGACACCGCCTGCCCTTCCGGCAGGATCGGGGCCGCCTGACCGGACGACAGCGGTGCTGTGGCGATCTGAAAAGAATGCAGCGGCACGATCGTCTGCGCAAGGCCGGGGATCAGACCGTCCGTATGGGCGTTGGTCGCCAGAACGACCGCCTTTGCCTGCAATTCCAGGCCATTTTCGGTCGAAATACGCCAAACGCCGGCGGTCTTGGTGAGCCGCACGACCTTTTCGCGCTCGGCTACCCTCACGCCAGCCGCGGTCGCGACACGGGCGAGTTCAGATGTGTAAGCGAGCGGATCGATAACACCGGCGCGGCGATCGAGCCAGCCGCCGAGATAGCCCTGCGCACCGGTCTTGGCCGCGATCTCCGCTGCGTTCAGCAACTGGACATCCGCGCCCCGTGCGCGCCATTGCCGGTCACGGTTTCCCGCCGCCTTCAGCGCGGCCTCGGTGTGCGCCGCCTGGATCCAGCCATTGCGAACGAACGGCACCGCCAGCTTCTCGTCGCGGATCAGCTCGAACACCGCATCGGCGGTCGACGCCGCAAAATTGACAAGCGCCTCGCCGCGCTCAAGGCCAAAATGCTCCAGCAGCCATTCCGGATCGTATTTCAGGCCGGGAATGACCTGACCGCCATTCAAGCCTGATGCGCCCTGGCCGATCTCGCCGGCGTCCAGCACCTGCACCGACAGGCCAAGCCGGGCGGCATGCAAGGCGGTCGATAAGCCCATGATGCCACCGCCAACAATGGCGAGATCGACACGTTCGCCATTGGGAAGCGATTGAAACGTGGAAGCTGCCTGTGGCTTGAGCCAGATCGGATCGGAGAATGCTGTCGCCAAGGGTCACCTGAATGCGCTGCGATTGGTGAAAATCCTAGTCAGAATTTCACATTTTTGAAAGAGCACTCCGGCTTTCGTCTGTGGACTGCCGCCGAGGCGATCGGAGACCCAGAGTTCCGATCGCCTGCGACGGGATAGACCTTTGACGGGAATCCGGTGAAAGTGCCGCGCCGATCCGGCCGCCCACATTGACGATCACTTCGCCACATTGTCGATCACTCAGAGGACAGAGCGCTATGACGAACCCGACCCACCTGCCCACCGAGGGCCTTTTTGTCGGACGCGCCAGAGGTAGCGATGCCGCATACCCGCTGGTCGTCACGGTGCGCGATGGCACAGTCTTCGACATCACCTCGCGTGCGGCACCAACCATGCGAGACCTTTGCGAGATGGCCGACCCCGCTGGGCATGTCCGCTCGGCCGAGGGCAGACCGATCGGATCGCTCGATGACATCGCCGCCAACAGTTTTGAGACCGGGCGCGATCCAGCAAAACCCTACCTGCTCTCACCGGTCGACCTGCAGGCGGTCAAGGCATCGGGCGTCACCTTCGTCGTCAGCCTGCTGGAACGGGTAATCGAGGAACAGGCGCGCGGTTCGGCTGAAAAAGCCGATGCCATCCGCGCCGACATTGCAGGACTGATCGGCCACGATCTGTCGAAGCTGAAGCCCGGTTCGCCCGAAGCGATGGAGATCAAGGCCAAGCTGATTTCGCGCGGCGCCTGGTCGCAATATCTGGAAGTGGGCATCGGCCCCGATGCCGAAATCTTCACCAAGTGCCAGCCGATGGCCTCGGTGGGCTTCGGCGCCGATGTCGGGCTGCACCCGGTGTCGACCTGGAACAATCCGGAACCCGAGATCGCCATGATCGCCGCCTCCAGCGGCAGGATCGTCGGCGCGACCATCGGCAACGACGTCAATCTGCGCGACGTCGAAGGGCGTTCGGCGCTGCTGCTCGGCAAGGCCAAGGACAACAATGCCTCGGCCTCGCTCGGCCCCTTCATCCGCCTGTTCGACGACAAATTCTCCATCGATGACGTCAAGCGCGCCGTCGTGCGCCTGAAAGTCGAGGGCGAGGACGGGTTCTCGTTGGAGGGCGCAAGCTCGATGGCCGAGATCAGCCGCTCGCCGGAGGAACTGGTCGCCGCGGCCATGGGGCCGCACCACCAGTATCCGGACGGGCTGGCGCTTTATCTCGGCACCATGTTCGTTCCGTCCAAGGATCGAGGCGAGAAGGGCAAGGGGTTTACTCACAAGGTCGGCGACATCGTCACCATCTCGTCGGAGAAATTCGGTGCGCTGGTCAACCGGGTGCGGCTCTCGCCCGACTGCCCGCACTGGACCTATGGCGCCAGCCATCTGATGCGGGAGCTAGCCAGAGCCGATCTGATCTAGCAACTGGTATCGTCGACGCCCTGCCAGGGCGCTACGGACCTGGTCCCCTGGGCGTAGGATGATCGCCGGCGTGACCCTTGTCGACGCAGGCCGCGTTCGCGCGACCCGAAACAATCACACCAATTATCCGACAGTCGGAAAATCACCTCAACTGATGCAATCTGATGGGACCGCTGATGACGACCCGTCAGGCGCCCACTACACCTGCAGATGGAGGCTTGGCAGATGGAGGCTTGCCATCCGTCGAAAAAGGGGATGCTCTGACGCATTCAACCGGCGCTGGCAAAAGACGCGGAACAAGGGACGGATTTTGAACTGACCATCTACAAACGGGAGGAAATCAAATGCTGACACGGCTAAGACTCGTTCTATACGGCCTGTTGGTGGCGCTGATGGTGGTACCAGCAGCGGCACAGGCCAAGACGTTCTACTGGATTTCGCATGGCGGCCCGGCCGATCCGGTCTGGACCTACTTCCTGGCCGGCGCCAAGCAGTGGGCCAAGGACACCGGCAACACGGTCAACACCTCGTTCCACAATGGCGATGTCGCCTCGCAGCAGGAAGCGGTTCGCGCCGCCCTCTCCGCCAAGGCCGACGGCATCGTCACCACGAGCCCCGATCCGGGCAGCCTGATCGAGATCGTCAAGGAAGCGCGGGCGGCGAAAGTGCCGATCATCAATTTCAACACGCCCGACCCCAAAGCCGACTTCAACGCCTATGTCGGCGGCGACAATGTCACCTTCGGCAAGCATTGGGCACAGTATCTGGTCGACAAAGGCCTGGTGAAGAAAGGCGACTTCGTCTGGATGCCGGTCGAGATCCCCGGCGCCACCTACGGCGTGCAGGAAGAGGAAGGCATCAAGAGCGTCTTCGAGCCGCTCGGCATCACCTATGAAATCACCGAAGCGACGCTCGACCAGGCTGAAGTGATCAACCGCATGGTCGACTACCTCACTGCCAACAAGGCCAAGGTCAAGGCGATCATCGGCCTGGGCGATCTCGTCACCGGCTCGATCAAGCGGGTGTTCGACCAGGTCGGCATCAAGCCGGGCGAAATCCCGGTTGTCGGCTGGGGCAACTCGCTCGACACCACCCAGGAAGTGCTGAACGGCTATGTCAATGCCGGCCAGTGGCAGGACCCGCAGGCGACCAGCTATGTCGCGCTCTCGCTGGCCAATATGGCCGCCGGCGGCATTCCTCCGGGCTTCAACGTCATCACCGGCGCGCTCTACGAAAAAGACACCGCGCAAATCTACGACGACATCCTGTCCGGCAAGTAACATCCAATCTCGACAGTCGCGGCCGCCCAACGGTCGCGACTGGCTCTCCATTTCGCCGAGCCCTTCGCACGCGATGTGCAACGCTCAGCCTTCCACTCATGTCGCGGATTGCCTGTGGAAAATCATTCGCTCGTCCAACGCCTGATCGCACGGCCGGAATTCGGCCCTTTCGTGCTGCTCGTCGTCGAGATCGCCGTTTTCTGGAGTTTCAACCACGACTTCCTGTCGCCGCAGAACATCTCCAACACGCTGGCCTTCACGGTCGAGCTCGGCCTGATCGCGCTGGCGATGACGCTGTTGATGACGTCGGGCGAGTTCGACCTCTCGGTCGGTTCCCTGTTCGGCTTCTCGCCGGTCTTGATGTGGACCCTGTTCAACAGCGGCCTGACCTCCCTTGAGGTCGGCTTTGTCGCCGCGCTGCTGGTCGCCGCCATCATCGGGCTGGTCAATGGCTGGTTCGTGACGCAGCTCAAGATCCCATCCTTCCTGGTGACGCTCGGCATGCTGCTTGTGGTGCGCGGCACCGCCCTTTTCGTCACCGACGGTTTTCCGCAGCGCACCTGGAGTGCGGAGGGCAGCTGGCTGGCCGAAGCGCTGGTCGGCGATTTCTTCATCGGACCGTTCCGCATCTACATGTCGCTGTTCTGGTTCATCGCCGCGGCGATCGCGCTCGGCTATGTGCTGACGCAAAGCCGCACCGGCAACTGGATCCAGGCGGCCGGCGGCAACCCGAGTGCTGCAAGGGCGCGCGGCGTCAATGTCAGCGGCGTCAAGATCGGCCTGTTCGTGCTGTCGTCGGTCATGGCTTCGCTTGCCGGCGTCATCTCGTCGCTGCGCACCTCGGCGGCCAACCCCAACAGCGGCACCGGCTATGAACTGGAAGTCATCGCCATGGTGGTGATCGGCGGTACCGCGCTGACCGGCGGGCGCGGCACGATCATCGGCACCGTGCTCGGCATCCTGATCCTGCGCGTGATGCGCAACGGCATCGTGCTGATCGGCGTGCCCGGTCTTGCCTACAACATCTTCATCGGCGCCATCATCCTTGGCATGATGGCGCTGCATTCATGGCTGGAACGCCGGCATCAGGCAGGGACTTGAACCATGGCCGAGCCACTGATCCGCATGACGAACATCCGCAAGTCCTACGGCCGCGTGCAGGCGCTGGAGGATGCCAATTTCCACGTCAATGAACGGGAGATCGTCGGCTTGCTCGGCGACAATGGCGCCGGCAAGTCGACGCTGATCAAGGTGCTCTCGGGTGCCGTTCCGCTGACCAGCGGCGACATCTTCATCCGCGGCAACAAGGTGAGCCTGCGCAGCACCAGCGACGCCATCGCCCACGGCATCGAGACCATCTACCAGGACTCGGCGCTGGTCACGCAACTGTCGATCGCCCGCAATCTGTTCCTCGGACGCGAGCCGATCAAGTCGCCGCGCTTTCTCAACCGGATGGACCAGGACGCGATGAACACGGTTGCCCGCGACTTGCTCAAGCAGGTCGGCATCTCGAAGAACATCCCGCCGACGACGCCGATCGGCTCGCTCTCCGGCGGCGAGCGCCAGGCGGTGGCGATCGCGCGCGCCATGCATTTCGACAGCGACCTGATCATTCTCGACGAGCCGACCAACAATCTCGGCGTCGCCGAAACACAGGGTGTGCTGAGCTTCGTGCGCAGCGCCCGCGATTCCGGCCATTCCTGCATTTTCATCGCCCACAACATCCACCATGTCTTCCAGGTGGTCGACCGCATCGTCGTCATGCGCCGGGGCAAGGTGGTTGCTGACGACATAGACCCCAAGAAGACCAGCGTGGCGGAGGTCGAACGGATCATTACCGGCATGTCGGACAAGGAGATCCGCGATGCCATCGCCGATGGCAAGCCATCGCACTGAGAATGGTGATGGGCGGCAATCACCCGTCACCTCAGATCGCATCGCTTGTCTGACGCGCCATCGCATGGCGAACAGGATTGCAGCATGAAAGCCACAGTCTCGGATACCGCACGCAACTGCGGGCTGTGGGTTACGGCATGAAAGCCACTGTCTCCGATATCGCTCGTAGCTGCGCGCTGTGGGTTACGGCATGAAAGCCACTGTCTCCGATATCGCTCGTAGCTGCGGGCTATCGACCGCAACGGTCGACCGGGTGCTCAACAACCGGCCGGGTGCGAGTGCGGCCAACCGCCAGCGCGTCATGGAGGCGGCCAAGCAAGTCGGCTATCTGCCGGTCGCCGATCAGGTGACGCTACCCTCGCGGCCCGCCCACCTTGAATTCCTGCTGCCGATCGGCAGCAATGCCTTCATGCGCGATCTCGCCGGGCACATCGAGGACTACGCCGCGCGCCTGCCGCTTGTTGCCTCGTGCCGGATCCATAACCTCGCCGGTATCTCGCCGAACGCGCTGCAGAGCGCTGTCGAAAACCTTTCGCTCAGGGCCAATGGCGTCGGTGTCATCGCCGTCGATCATCCGCGTACGCGCAACATCCTGCACGACATCGTCGATGCCGGCATGCGCCTGGTGACGCTGGTGTCCGATGTTCCGGCGGCACCGCGCGCGGCCTATGTCGGCATCGACAACCGGGTGGCGGGACGAACGGCGGCGCTGCTGATGGGACGCTTCCTTGGCGGCCGAATCGGTCATCTGGCGATGGTCGTCGGCTCACGTTCCTATCGCGGCCACGAGGAACGCGAAATGGGTTTCCGCTCGGTGCTCAGTGAGGAGTTTCCCAATCTGACCGTCAGCAGCGCCGTCGAGGTCAACGACGAGCCCGATGCCAGCTACACCGAGACCATGAAGGCGCTGCACGACGAGCCGGAGCTGCTCGGCATCTATTGCGTCGGAGCT
Source organism: Mesorhizobium sp. M0715 (assembly GCF_040320355.1). Classification (NCBI taxonomy): domain Bacteria; kingdom Pseudomonadati; phylum Pseudomonadota; class Alphaproteobacteria; order Hyphomicrobiales; family Phyllobacteriaceae; genus Mesorhizobium; species Mesorhizobium sp. M0715. The sequence goes on from NZ_JAMYPL010000006.1 coordinate 30,247, forward strand.
GGGCATTCGGGCGTTGCAAAGGCGATCCGCGAGGCCAGGCCGAACCGCAAGCCGGTGTTCATCTGCCACGACTTGACCAAGGACACGCGTGGTCATCTCGTCGACGACCTGCTCGATGTCGTCATCGACCAGAATGCCAGGCTGATCGCGGAACAGTCGGTCATTCGCCTGCTCGGCTCGATTGCCTCCTCGGCACCCTATCTGACGCGCAAGTTCATCGAACCGCGCTTGATCTTCAGGGAAAACGTCCCCGTGCAATAATGCGAAATGGCTTGGCTAAACCGGGTTTCCGGATTTGTACGATAATTGGCACGGCAAATCTGCACAGCAGCTATGCAAGTTTCTTTGTTGCCGAATCGTTGGGCAACTCGTAGGTTCTGGTTGTCGGCCATCTACTCCTCCCAGATGCGATGCCGACGCTGAATGGGGTGCACCTCCTCCCGCGCCACATTCGAAAATCGAGCCCGCTGCCACCTCCTCCCGGCAGCGGGCTTTTTTCGTTTGGCCGGCAGGAATGGCGGTACAGCGACACCAAAGCACGCCCAGTCATCGCAGATGGAATGACGCACGTTGACAGGCCACGGGTCCCGTCAACCGGCGGCGGCGCCCCGGAAAGAAGCGATCAATCCTTCAGCCATGCGCACGAACTGCGTGCTCGGACCTTCCGAACCCACGGTCTGTACACTAACCCGCGCACCCTCGAGCAGAAGCGACAGCGTATCGGCGAGCAGTTCAGCCTGGCCGATGCCCGCGTCCCGACATAGCGTCACAAGGCGCTCGCGCTGGGCTTCTTTGAGTTCCTTGATCACCAGCCTGGCCGGATGGTCCGGCTCGGTCAGTTCAGCGGCGGCGTTGGCCATGTCGCAGCCGCGCCCGTCCGCATTGAGCATGGCAGCCGCCTTGCGAACCCAGGCATGCAGCTGGGCAAGCTTGTCACCAGGAAATTCGGCATCGAACGCATCCCACATAGCGCCGGCCTTGGCCGCATTGGCGCGCAGGCATTCGACGATCAGTTCGTCCTTGGATTCGAAGTGACGATAGAGCGTCATCTTGTTCGTGCCGGCAGCTTCGGTGATGGCGTCGACGCCGACGCCCTTGATGCCATGCTTGTGGAACATGTCGCGTGCCGTCTCCAGGATCCGATCCCGGGGACGAGAGCGCTCCACGATGCCGTCTGTCATCATGATCTCCTTTCGTTTCCAAAAAACCCTCGGCCACCTCTTGACTAGGGTGTTACCGGTCTGTAACTTCCAGAATGTTACTTACTGGTAACACCTATATCGTCCACCGTCAATAACAAGGCCGTGAACGGCCCTGCCAGACGAGAGGGGCGAGAAACTGCCAATCATGCGGCCTCGGCCGGTGAAGAGATTAAAAACGGTTCGCGAGCATGGGCTGCGAATCGACAGACAAGGAGCCGGCCAATGCCACAGCGCCGCGATCTTACCATAGATGAGGCCGTCCGGGATCCGATGATCCGGCTGGTCATGAAAGCCGATGGCGTCGACCCGCGCGCCTTCGAGACGATGCTGCGCTCGCTTGCCGATGCGCAGCGCAACGAGGTGCCGTTGCTGCATTCGCGGGACGACCTCGGTGACAAGCGCGGTCAAAGACTGTCCAGCGTCGCCAGCGCCTTCGGGCGGGCAAGAGCAGCCGGGGAGGCTTGCGTCTCGTGGTAAACTTTTTCATCCACCGTCCGATCTTCGCCTCGGCGATCGCCATCATCATGGTGCTCGCCGGGTCGATTTGTTATTTCCTGCTGCCCGTCTCGCAGTTTCCCGACATCACGCCACCGCAGGTCGTGGTCAGCGCCCACTATCCAGGCGCCAGCGCACAAGTGGTGGCCGATACGGTGACGACGCCGCTGGAGCAGCAGATCAACGGCGTGCAGGGCATGACCTACATGTCGTCGACGAGCTCCAATGACGGCTCCTCGACCATCACCATCACCTTCGATGTCGGCTATTCGCTGAGCACCGCCGCCGTCGACGTGCAGAACCGCGTCTCGCAGGCGGCTTCGTCGCTGCCGGCGATCGTCAACCAGGGCGGCGTGACGATCAAGAAGCAGAATCCGAACTTCGTCCTCATCGTCAACCTGACCTCGCCCGACAGTTCGGTCGATCCGGTGGCACTGAGCAACCTTGCCTATCTGCAGGTGGTCGATCCGCTGAAGCGGCTGCCCGGCGTCGGCGATGTGCAGATCTTCGGCGAGCGGCGCTATTCGATGCGCGTCTGGCTCGATCCCGACAAGCTCGCCAATCTCGGCATCACCGCCGTCGATGTGCAGAACGCCATCGCCGAGCAGAATGTCCAGGTGGCGGCCGGCAAGATTGGCCAATCGCCGGCCCCGGCCGGCACCGCCTTCGAGATGCAGGTCAACGCCGTCGGCCGGTTGAGCGATCCAAAGGAATTCGGCGACATCGTCGTGCGCGCCAATACCGACACCGGCTCGCTGGTCAGGCTGCGCGACGTCGCCCGCATCGAGCTCGGCGCGCTGCAATATTCGTCGTCGGCCTTCTTCGGCAAGGACCCGACCGTGGTGCTTGCCGTCTACCAGATGCCCGGCTCCAACGCGCTCGATCTGCAGCAGCGCGTCAAGGACAAGATGCAGGAGCTGTCGGGCCGCTTCCCGAAGGGCGTGTCCTATGCGATGCACTACGACACGACGCGCTTCGTCTCGGCATCGATGCATGACGTGCTGATCACGCTCGGCGAAGCGCTGGTGCTGGTCGTCGCCGTGGTGTTCCTCTTCCTGCAAAGCTGGCGCACGACGATCATCCCGACCATCGCCATTCCGGTGTCGCTGGTGGCGACGCTGGTCGTCATGGAGATGCTCGGCTTCTCGCTCAACATGCTCTCCCTGCTCGGCATGGTGCTGGCGATCGGCCTCGTCGTCGACGACGCCATCGTCGTGGTTGAGAATGTCGAACGACAGCTGGAGGCCGGGCTCAAGCCGCTTGCGGCGACCAAGGCCGCAATGCGCGAGGTCACCGGACCGATCATCGCCACCACCGCGGTGCTGATGGCGGTGTTCGTGCCGGTCGCCTTCATTCCCGGCGTCTCCGGCAAGCTCTACAACCAGTTCGCGCTGACCGTGGCGATCTCCGTCGGCATCTCCGCCTTCAACTCATTGACGCTCAGTCCCGCGCTCAGTGCGGCCTTCCTGCGCCATCGCGGCGAGACGCAGTTCGCCCCGTTCCGCTGGTTCAACGCCGGCTTCGACAGGCTATCGCACGCCTACGCCAATGGCGTACGCATTCTCATCCGCTTGCGCTGGATCATGCTCGGCCTGTTCGCGGCCGGCCTGGTCGCCACCTACTTCGTCTGGCAGCGGCTGCCCTCGACCTTCCTTCCGGTCGAGGACCAGGGCTATTTCTTCGTCGTCATCCAGTTGCCCGACGGCGCGTCGCTGGAACGCACCGACGCGGTGGCGCAGAAGGCGCGCGACATCCTGCAGGCGACGCCCGGCGTCGAGATTGTCGGCTCGATCAGCGGCCTGAATTTCCTGACCAGTGCGGCGCAGTCGAATTCGGCGGTCGAATTCGCCATCCTGAAGCCCTGGGAGGAGCGCGGCCCCGACCAGAGCGCGTCGAAGCTCGTCGCCGATGTGCGCGGCAAGCTGATGCAGATCCCGGAAGCTTTCGCGCTGAGCTTCGATCCGCCGTCTATCCCGGGTATCGGCACCACAGGCGGCTTCGAATTCGTCGTCGAGGATCTGACCGGCCGCGGCAGTTCAGCCCTCAACGATGCGACGCAAGCCGTGATCGCCGAGGCGCGCAAGCAGCCGGAAATCAACCCGCAGCAGCTGTTCTCGCCGTTCTCGACCTCGACGCCGCAGTTCAACTACGACCTCGACCGCAGCAAGGCCAAACTGCTCGGCCTCAACCTGCCCGATGTCTTCAACACGCTGCAGATCTATCTCGGCTCGCTCTACGTCAACGACTTCAACCTGTTCGGCCGCACCTTCCGGGTGACCATCCAGGCCGACAAGGATGCACGTGCGGGTGCCGCCGACATTTCGCGGCTCTATGTACGCAATGCCTCCGGCGGCATGGTGCCGCTCTCGACGCTGGGCAAACTCGTGCCCTTCGTCGGCCCGGAGACCGTGCCGCATTACAACAACAATGCCTCGGCCTCGATCAATGGCGGTGCCGCACCCGGCTTTTCCTCAGGCCAGGCGGTTGCCGCGATGGAACGGGCCGCCGCCATTGCGCTGCCAAGGGATTTCGGTTTCGAATGGACCGGCATCACCTTCCAGGAGCTCAAGGCAGGATCGATCGCGTCCGTCGTCTTCGGCCTCGCCATCGTCTTCGTCTTCCTGATCCTGGCGATGCAGTATGAGAGCTGGGCGATGCCGTTCATGGTGCTGTTGGCGGTGCCACTGGCCCTGTTCGGCGCCTTCGTGGCCTTGTTGCTGCGTGGCATGCAGATTGACGTCTACTCGCAGATCGGCTTCGTCATGCTGATCGGCCTGGCGGCCAAGAACGCGATCCTGATCGTCGAGTTCGCAAGGCGACGGCGCGAAGAAGGCCTCAGCATCGTCGACGCGGCGATGGAGGCGGCACGGCTCAGGCTGCGGCCGATCCTGATGACGGCCTTCGCCTTCATCCTCGGCGTGCTGCCGCTGATGTTTGCGACCGGCGCCGGTGCGGCAAGCCGGCAGTCGATCGGCACCACCGTGTTCGGCGGCATGGTCGCGGCGACCATCCTGTCGCTGGTGTTCGTGCCGGTGTTCTACGCGGTCATCGAGCAGCTGCGCGAACGCCGCGGCAGTGACGAGCCCGCCTCTCAAGACAATGAACCAACGACTGAGCACGCTATCCCGCCCCTGGCGGAAGCGGCCGAATAAGATTGGAGACTGATCATGCGTAAATGGAAAATCGCGTTGGGAACGGCCGTCGCACTGGGAGCGATCTCGGTGGCCAGCGTCCACCTGCTCGACATGGGCAATCTCAGCCTCAATGCCGGCACGGCCGCAGCGACGCCTGCTCCGGCGGCATTCGTCATGCCGGTGCCGGTGGTCAGCGTCGTCAAGAAGACGATCCCGATCTACCTGGACTACGCCGCGCGGACGGAACCGATCCGCAGCATCACCTTGCAGGCCAGGATTCCAGGCTATCTGCAGGAGCAGGCCGCCGACGACGGTGTCGATGTCCGGCAAGGCGACCTTCTCTACAAGATCTCGCCTGACGACTTCCAGGCGGCTCTCGACCAGGCCAAGGCGCAAGTGCAGCGCGACACGGCGACGCTCGACTATGCCCGGTCCAATCTCGGTCGCGGCACCGAGCTCGCCAAGAGCGGCTACCTCGCCAAGGACGGGTTCGACCAGCGCACCAGCACCTTGCGCGAAGCGCAGGCGTCGCTGGCGGTCAACCAGGCGGCGGTCCGCACGGCAGAGCTCAATCTGGGCTATGCCGAAATCCGCGCGCCGTTTGGCGGGCGCCTGGGCCGCAACCAGGCCTCGGTCGGAACGCTGGTCAGCGTTGCCGGTACCGTGCTCAACACGCTGGTGCAGCTCGACCCGATCTACGTCACCTTCAACCCGAGCGAGACGGATCTGGCCGAGATCGAGCAAGCCCGTGCCAACGGCCCGATCGAAGTGGAGGTCCTGCTCCCCGGCCAGACCGAGGCCAGCCAAAAGGGTGAGCTTACCTTCATCGACAATTCGATCGACCGCTCGACCGGCACCATCACCGCGCGCGCGACGATCGGCAATGGCAAGTTCACGCTGCTGCCGGGCCAATATGTTCGTGTCCGGCTGCATGTGAGAGAGCAGGCCGACGCGCTGATGGTGCCGCAGACGGCGCTGGGCTCGAGCCAGCTCGGCAAATATCTCTATGTCGTCGGCAAGGGCAACACCGTCGACCAGCGGCTGGTTTCGCTAGGACCGACGAGCGGCGATCAGGTCGCCATCCTCAGCGGCGTCGCCGAGGGCGACCAGGTGATCACGGGCAATCTGCAGAAGATCGGACCCGGAGCGCCTGTATCGCCGATACCGGAAAAGCCGGCCACCTGAACACCCCCGTCAGGACCCGGCTTCAGCGCGGCGCCCCCACCGTACCCCAGGTACCGGGCCCCGCGCGCCGGTGCAGTTCCACCAGACCGGCAACATCGGCGCGGTCGGCCTTGGCCGGCGGCATAAACGCACAGTAGGGATGCCCGAGGCGCACCGAGACGGAGGAGAGCGCAATCAGCCGACCGGCCTCCAGATCGGCGCGCGCCATGACCCGCTGGCCAAGGGCGATGCCCAGACCCAGTCTTGCCGAGGCGATCGCCAGGCTGGACAGGCCGACGCGCCGCCCGTGCGACGGGTCGGGCGAGCGACTGCCGCCGGATGCCGCGAACCAGTCCGCCCAGGTCGGGTGCGAGGCATAGTTCGGCCCCCAATTGGTGTGGATGAACTGGCTCTCGTGCAAATCCGCCAGACTGGGATCGCCATTGCCGTGCCGGTGCCAGAATTCCGGTGCACAGACCGGCAGGACATCGTCATGGACGAGACGAACAAGTTTCAGCCCGGGATAGTGATAGTCGCCATAGCTGATGCGCAGATCGATGTTCTGGCGCATCAGGTCGACCGGATCGTCCTCGACCCGAACGTCGATCGCCATCTGCGGAAAGGCATCGAGAAGTACCGCCAGCCTCGGCGCCAGCCACAGTTCGGCCAACGAGAATGGCACACTGACGACCAGACGCGTCCGCACCCCGCCCTCCAGCATGCGCTGGCCTATGGTGGCGATGTCTCCCAAAGCTTTCGCTGTCTGCGGATAGATGGCGTGGCCGGCGTCGGTGAGCGCGATGCGATTGCCGCTACGCACAAACAGCTGCTTGCCGAACCAGCTCTCGAGGTTGCGGATCTGCTGGCTGACCGCCGCCGACGATACGCCGAGTTCAGAGGCGGCCAAAGTGAAGCTGCCGGCACGCGCCGCAACCTCGAAAGCCTTGATCGCATTCAGCGGCGGCAACCGTTCCACATCGAGTCCGTAAGTTTTTCTTGGCCAATCCTAACTATTTTCGACGTTGAGAGAAAGATTTTTTTGCCGTCTCATAAGCTCACAACCTTCGGAGCCATGACGATGAAAGACATCCTCGATCTCAACCGCTATCCGCTCGACCGCGAAGGCAGCGCCGAATGGCAGCGCCTTGTCGAACAATCCGTCGCCGCGCTCGAAGCCGACGGCATGTTCAATCTGGAAGGGTTTTTGCGCCCCGGCGTGGCGGAACAAGCCGTGCGCGAAATCCAGCCGGTGATGGCCGCGCGCTCGCATGCGCACAAGCGCATGCACAACATCTACTTCAAGCCTGACATTCCCGAGCTTGCACCCGACCATCCGGCGCTGCGCAAGGTGGAGACCATCAGTCACACCGTCTGTGCCGACCAGATTCCTGGCAGTGTCGTGCTCGCCATCTACGAATACGAACCGCTACTGCGCTTCCTGGCAGCGACGATGGGCAAGCCCAGATTGCATGTCATGCAGGATCCCCTGGCCCGTACCAACGTCATGGCCTATCGCGCCGGCGAGGCTTTGAACTGGCATTTCGATCGTTCCGAATTCACGACGACGCTGTTGTTGCAGGCAGCGGAGCGTGGCGGCGACCTCGAATACCGCACCGATCTGAGGTCGGACGACAATCCCAACTATGACGGCGTCGCAAGGCTGCTGGAAGGGCGCGACCCCGATTCCAAGATCCTGTGCATGAAACCGGGCACACTCAATGTCTTCCGCGGCAAGAACACCGCGCATCGCGTCACCACCGTCGAAGGCGAGCGAGAGCGCATGATCGCGGTGTTTTCCTACTATGAGAAGCCCGGCGTGATGTTCAGCGCCGAGGAGCGCGTCGGCTTCTACGGCCGCGCCGCCTGAGACCGAAGAGGCAATATGCCAGCGGCCCCAAGAATCCGAAGATGACCTCTTGTTAGATTGTCGACAATCTGCTTGTCTTGCTTTCGATTTCCCTGGGAGCGGCCGAATGGCGAAAGCGGATTTCAGTCCGATTGCGGACACGACGCGACGCGCCGAGATCGTCGCGCTGTTGCGGCGCGCGATCCTGACCGGGCAGCTCGCACCCGGCCAGAAGCTCAACGAGCTGCGGATTTCCGAACAAATGCGGGTCAGCCGCGCGCCGTTGCGCGAGGCAATGCGCGAGCTGGTGCAGGAAGGCATCCTGACCAGCATTCCCTATGCCGGCACCTTTGTCATCGAGGTCACAGCCAAGGACATCGACGATGCCTATTCGTTCAACAAGGTGATGGACGAGCTGGCCATCGAGCGGGCGTGGCCGCTGCGCGACCAACGCTTCTTCGACGAGCTCGACCGGCGCCACGAAGCCGTGAAGCAGGCGACCCGTGCGTTGGACACGACACGCCAAATCGAAACCGCGCTGCAACTGCATGGCCTGATCTACGAATGGGCCGACAATTCGGTGCTGCTGGAAACCTGGCAACGGCTGACCAGCCGGCTGCAGATGTATTTTGCGCTCCACCAACATGCCCGCAATGAGCCGGTTCCGGCCGAAGACGTTCACGAAACCTATGTGCGGTTGCTGAAGGGCAAGGACATGCGTGCCGCCCAGCGCCATGCCAGGGAGCACATCGATCTCGATTTCGAGGAGTTGCTTGCCTACGCGCGCGGCCTCGAACAACGCCCGTCGAGGGGCGCCTGACCCGTTCCCAACTCACAGACAGCGGACAAGACACGTGCAGATCGAAACCATCAAGGCCTACCACGTCGTGCAGCCCTTCGTGGACGGGCCATACCGCATGTCGAAGGGGCGCGAAGCCGACGCATTCGACGCGGTGATCGTGTCGATCACCTCCGACAGCGGCCTTACCGGCTGGGGCGAGATGGCGCCGCTCGGCAATTTCTATTCGGCAGCCTTCCCGGCCGGCACCCGCGCCGGCGTGCCCGAAATCGCGCCGCACCTTATCGGCCACGATCCGCGCGGGCTGGCAAGCATCGGGCGGCTGATGGATACGGTGTTCAAGGGCCATTCCTACATCAAGTCGGCGCTCGACATGGCCTGCTGGGATCTGGCGGCACGAGCCGCCGACGTGCCGCTGGTAACGCTGCTGGGCGGCAAGGAGAGCGAGACGGCCGAACTCTACAAGGTCGTCACGCACGGCAGCGTCGACGCCATGGCCGCGCTGGCCAAGCGCATCGTCAAGGATGGTTTCCACCGGCTGCAGGTCAAGGTCGGCGGCAATGTCCATGACGACATCGAACGCGTCGCCGCGGTCGCCGCCTCGGTGCCGAAAGGCACGGTCATCTTCTGCGATGCCAACGCCGGCTGGACCCCCTACCAGGCGCGCCAGTTTGCCGACGCGACGCGCAGCATCGACTACACGTTCGAGCAGCCCTGTACGACGATCGACGAGAACATGTCGGTTCGCCGCATGCTCGACAAGCCAATGGTGCTCGACGAATCCGTCACCTCGCTCGAGGAGATGCTGGAAATCCATCGTCGGGGCGCGGCCGACGGGCTAACGCTGAAGATCTCGCGGCTGGGCGGCGTGACCAAGACCCGTCAGATCCGCGATGTTGCCGTCGATTTGGGTTTCATGATCACGGTCGAGGACACTGGTGGCGCCGAGATCGACACCGCTGCGATGGCACACCTGTCGCTGTCGACGCCCGAGGAGCGCCGGCTGCACGCCATCGCCTTCCATGAATGGGTGACGGTGCGCACGGCGTCGAACATGCCGCCGGTCACCGGTAGCCGCATGGGCATTCCGGACGGACCGGGCCTCGGTATCGACGTCGTTCCCGATCTGCTGGGCAAGCCTTTCTTCGAAGTCGGCCGCTGAGATGAAAATCCGCAGCATCAAAGCCACGCCGATCAATTTGCGCCTCGAGGCGCCCTATGCCTGGGTGTTCGGCGAACTCGACGGATTTTCGCCGACCATCGTCGAAGTCGAGACGGAGGATGGCTTGATTGGCCTCGGCGAAGCGCCGACGCCGGCGGCGGCCGCGATCATCAACGATGTCCTGGCGCCATGGCTGGTCGGGCGCGATGCCTTCGACATCGCCGGCGCCGAGCATGTCTGCCTGCCCTTCTGGACCGGCGTGCAGTCGATCAACGACCGCACCCGCATCATGGCTTTCGGCGCCATCGAGATGGCTTTGTGGGACCTGCGCGGGAAGGCGTGGAACCAGCCGCTCTACCAGTTGCTCGGCGGCGCCGTGCGCAAGGACATCCCGTTCACCGACTATTTTTCGCTGCGCGGTGACGGGCCAAAGGTGAAGGGCGAGACGACGCCGGAGGAAGTCGCCGACTATTGCGTCGAATTGCACGAGACGCATGGAACGACCTTCTTCGAAGGCAAGTTCTCGACCGAAGATCCGAAAATCTCGCTCAGGATGGTCGAGCTGATCCGCAAGAAACTCGGCGACGATGCGATGATCCGCATCGATTCCAACCAGGCCTATTCGCTCAGCACCGCGCGTCGCCTAGCGCGGTCGCTGGAAGACCTCGGCGTGCGCAACTGGGAGGATCCGGTGGCGACGATCGAGGAGATGCGCGAATTGCGGCGCCATTGCTCGATCCCGTTTTCGACCCACAACATCGACATTGCGCGCGCCATGGAAACCAAGGTGCCGGACGCCTTCGTCGGCAACCCGACGACGCATGGCGGCATAGGCCGGCTGTTGCGCTTCGTCGGCGCCTGCGAGCATGCCGGCATCGATTTCTGGTGCTACAGCGGTGACAGCGGCATCGGCAGTGCCGCCTATCTGCACCTGTGCGCGGCACTAGGCTGGATCAGGGAGCCTAACCAGTCGCTGTTTCGCATGCTGCCGATGGATGTCACCGAGGAAGGGCCGTTTTCGCCGAGAAACAATTTCGTGCGCGTTCCGGAAGGTCCCGGTCTCGGCGTCACCTTATCGCGCGAAAACCTCGCTGCCTGTCACAGAGACTTTACCGAGAAAGGACCGTGCAACAAGTATCATGACCCGGCAAAGCCCGGAACCTATCGCCGTTTGCCGCTGAACTAGATGACGGCAAGACCGACGGCCAGGCACGAGAAGCCAACCACCGCGACTTCGGCCGGGAAGGTTGGACAAAGACGATGGAAGCAGTGCAGCCAGCAATCCGGCGCGTCCGTGCCACGACTAGATACCGGGCAAAACCGCATGCTAAGATTCCGATCGACAGGCCTCTCTGGCGATCCGAAATGGAGCAATCCACGAAATTTCGTCAACCATAAGAAATAGGGGAAAGGGTAAAAACCTATGAGCAAGAACTACACCATTCTCGACCTGATCCGGCGCAATCGCACGCCGCTTGAAAATCACCTGATCGACGGCCTTGTCGACGGTCGTGTCAGCCGCCGCGACTTCGTCCGTCACGGCAGCCTGCTCGGCCTGTCGCTGCCGCTGCTGGGCCGTATCGGCATGGCAGCCGGCCTCAGCGGCATGCCGTCGCTGGCGCGCGCCCAAGGCGCGCCCGGCGCCACCATCCGCGTCGCCAGCAGCGTGCCGGCAGCGACAATCGACCCGGTCACCATCGCTGACGCAGGCGGCCTGCTGGTCATGCAGCAGGTTGCCGAATTCCTTTGCGTCGACGGCCCTGACCTCGTTCTTCAGCCGGCCTTGGCCGAAAGCTGGAAGCCGAACGACAATGGCACCGTTTGGACCTTCAAGCTGCGCAAAGGCGTAAAATTCCACAGCGGCGGCGAGATGAAAGCCGACGATGTCGTGGCCAGCATCGACCGCCTTGCCGATCCGGCCAATTCGTCCAATGCGCTGTCGGTGTTCACCGGCATCCTGCAGAAGGGCGCCTCGAAGAAGGTCGACGACTACACGGTGGAATTCCACCTCGATGCGCCGAACGGCAACTTCCCCTACATGCTGTCGTCCGACAACTATAACGCCGTCATCATCCCGGCGAGCTACAAGGGCGACTATGAAAAGAGCTTCGACGGCACCGGGCCGTTCAGAATAGAGAAATACACGGCAAAGGTCGGTGCGTCCTTCGTCCGCAACGAGGACTATTGGGGGCCGAAGGCGCTGCCGGAACGCACCGAGTTCACCTTCTTCACCGACATGCAGCCGCAGATCCTGGCGCTGCAGGGCGGCCAGGTCGACATCATCAACCAGATGCCGGTGCTGGCCGGCGTCGCTCTGCTCAACGATCCGAACGTCGACATCATCAGCTTGAAGTCGTCAGCCCATCAGCAACTGCACATGCGCTGCGACGAGGGCCCGTTGAAGGATGCGCGCGTGCGCCGTGCCATTGCGCTCTGCCTCGATCGCGACAAGCTGGCCGCCGGCCTCATGAAGGGACGCTCCGCTCTGGGCAATGACAGCCCATTCGCCGCCGTCTATCCTTCGACCGATACGAGCGTGCCGCAACGCAAGCAGGATATCGCCCAGGCCAAGCAGCTCATGGAAGCAGCCGGCTTTGGCCAGGGCTTCAAGATAACCCTGACCACCGAACGCTACCTAGAAATCCCTGAATACGCCCAGCTCATCCAGAACTGGGTCAAGGAGATCGGTGTTCAACTCGACCTCAATATCCTCGACCAGAGCGGCTATTACGGAGACGCGGTGTTCGGCAAGTCGAACTGGCTGGATTCGGTGATGGGCATCACCGACTATGGTCACCGCGGCGTGCCGAATGTCTATCTCGCGGCACCGCTGAAGAGTGAAGGCACCTGGAACGCGGCACACTTCAAGAACAAGGACTATGATGCGCTGGCGACCAGCTACATCGCGGCCCTTGACCTCGAGGCGCAGAAGGCCGACGCCGGCAAGATCCAGAAGCTGCTGCTCGAGGAAACGCCTGTCATCTTCGGCTATTTCTACGACTATCTGACGGCGACGGCGAAGGGCGTGGCCGGCGTACAGCCGACCGCCATGTCGCAGCTGTTCCTCGATAAGGCATCGAAGGCCTGAGCGGAAAGGAAAAGCCAATCCTCTAACAGCCAGCTCCCGCATGGGGGCTGGCTCCACAAGGAGTCCTAGCCATTCTCTCCTTCCTTGTCCGGCGTGTCTCGCTGTCGCTCGTCACGCTGTTCCTGCTCAGCATCATGGTGTTCCTGGGCGGCCAGGTGCTGCCCGGCAATGTCGGGCGCGCAATATTGGGTCCGTTCGCAGACCAGCGCGCGGTCGACACGCTCAATCACACGCTCGGTGTCGATCGTCCGCTGCTGGCGCAGTATTGGAGCTGGATCTCCAATTTCGTCCAGGGCGACATGGGCACGTCCTACATCTTCCGCTCGCCGGTCGCGCCTTTCGTCATCGATGCGCTCGGCAATTCGATGAAGCTGGCGGCGGTCGCCTTCGTTCTGGTGGTGCCGATCGGCATTCTCGGCGGCGTCATTGCAGCGCTCAACCTCAACCGGCCGCTCGATCGCATCATCAGCCTTGGCGGCCTGTCGGTGACGGTGCTGCCGGAATTCGTCACCGGCATCATCCTGATCCTGATCTTCGGCGTGTGGCTGCGCTGGCTGCCGATCTCGGCCGCATGGCCGCGCGATGCCGGCTTCTTCACGCAGCTCTATTACCTGATCCTGCCCTCGCTGCCGCTGTTCCTGGTGCTGTTCGGCTACATCGCCCGCATGGCACGCTCCGGCATGATCGAGGCGCTCGATTCCGACTACACGCGAACGGCCGTGCTGAAGGGCCTGCCCTGGCGCACGGTGATCTGGCGGCATGTGCTGCGCAACGCGCTGCTGCCGACCATCACTGTCATCGCGACGCAGACCGGCTACCTCATCGGCGGCCTTGTCGTCATCGAAACGCTGTTTCGCTATCAGGGAATCGGGTCGCTGATCTTCACCGCCGCGCGCGGCAAGGATTTCCCGATGCTGGAGTCGGGCATCCTCACCATCGGCATTGTCTATGCCGTGGCCACCCTTGTCGCCGACTTCCTCTATTCCGTGCTCAATCCGCGTATCCGTCTGGGGTCAGATCAATGAGCGCCGTCCAAACCAGCTCTCCGACACCAGACGACACGCGCCGGCGCGGCCCGCTGGCGGAGGTCTTTTTCTCGCTGTTGCGCTCCCGAACATTCCTTGTTGGTTTCGCCATCGTGCTGTTCTGGGTTGCCTGTGCGCTGTTCGGCGAGCATTTCGCACCTTATGATCCACTTGCGGACGACATCATCAACGCGCTGGCGCCGCCCTCTTCCGAACACTGGTTCGGCACCGACCAGATCGGCCGCGACGTCTTCTCGCGCGTCATCGTCGGTTCGCGCGACATCCTGACCGTCGCACCGCTGGCAACCTTGCTGGCGACAGTGGCCGGCACGGCGCTCGGCCTCCTTACCGGCTATTTTCGCGGTCTCGTCGACGATGTCGTCAGCCGCATCCTGGAAGCCTTCATGGCGATCCCGGTGGTCATCGTCGCGCTGCTGGCCATCGTTGCGCTCGGCACCTCGAAGACGACCGTCATCGTCGTCATCGGCCTGAGCTTCGCGCCGATCATCGCGCGCACCGTGCGCTCGGCGGTGCTGGCCGAGCGCGAACTCGACTATGTCGCCGCCGCACAGCTTCGGCATGAAAGTGCGCTGCATACAATGTTCGTCGAGATCCTGCCCAACGTCATCCCGCCGATCCTGGTCGAAACCACCGTGCGGCTCGGCTATGCCATTTTCGCCGTCGCCACGCTCTCCTTCATGGGCTTTGGCATCCAGCCGCCCTCGCCCGACTGGGGGCTGTCGATCTCCAACAATTACGGCATGATCGGCGGCGGCTTCTGGTGGACGGTGCTGTTCGATGCGCTCGCCATCGCTTCGCTGGTGATCGGCGTCAATCTGGCGGCCGACGGCGTTCACGGAGCGCTCAATGACTAACTCCGCCAAGGCCGGAAACGCACTCGAACTCACCGATCTTTCGGTTGCCTACCGCGTCGCCGGCCGCAATCGCGCCGTGCTGCGCAACCTCAGCCTCAGCATCGGCCAGGGCGAAGCCTACGGTCTGGTCGGCGAATCCGGTTGCGGCAAGTCGACAGTGGCGCTCACTGTCGTGCGTTATCTTCCTAGAAACGGTTCGATCACCGGCGGCGCCATCTCCCTCGATGGCCAGAATGTGATGAAGCTGGACGCCGAGGCGCTCAGGCGGGCGCGCGCGGAAAGCGTCTCCATGGTCTATCAGGACCCGGGCAAGGCGCTGAATCCGTCGATCCGCGTCGGCCGTCAGCTGACCGAGATTTTTGAACTCGGCGGCATTTCGGGACAAGCGGCCACCGACCGGGCGATTGCGATGCTGAACCGCGTGCGCATCTCCGACCCCGTCAGCGTCATGCAGCGCTACCCGCACCAGCTTTCCGGCGGCATGCAGCAACGCGTGGCGATTGCCATGGCGCTGGCCAACGATCCGTCGATGCTGATCCTCGACGAGCCGACCACCGGCCTCGATGCGACGGTGGAGGCCGAAGTGCTCGACCTGATCGCACAGCTCAGGCAGGAACTGTCGGCCTCTATCCTGTTCATCAGCCACAACCTCGCGGTCGTTTCCAACATGTGCGACCGGGTTGGCGTGCTCTATGCCGGCATGCTGGTCGAGGAAGGGCCGACGGAGGTCGTGTTCAACGATCCGCGCCATCCCTACACGGTGGCGCTGCTGCGCTGCCTGCCGCGCGGTGGCCAGCGCAAGGATCAGGGCCGCCTCGACACCATTCCGGGGTTTCTGCCCGGCATCGGGGCCGACATCAAGGGCTGCGCCTTCGCCGACCGCTGCGCGCTCGCCGACGACCGTTGCCGCACCGAATTGCCGCCGCTCTATGATCTGAGTGACGAACGCGGGAGGCGCTTGTCACGCTGCCACTATCACGACAAGGCGCAAGCGTTGCCGCGTGCGACACCGAGCGATGTGGCGCCGGCGCCAAAGGTGGCAGCAGCACCGGTGCTGCGCGTCGCCGGGCTGAACAAGACCTATGCCAGCCACGGCCATGCACTGCGCGCCGTCAAGGACGTCTCGCTTGATCTCAGACCCGGCGAGACGCTCGGGCTGGTCGGCGAGTCCGGCAGCGGCAAGACGACCTTTGCCAGGCTGCTGCTCGGCCTGGTGCCGCCAGACGCAGGCGGCACCATCGAGCTGGAAGGCAAGGCGCTGGCGCCACGGCTGGAGAACCGCAGCGACGACCAGATCAAGGCGATGCAGATCGTCTTCCAGAATCCGGATTCCGCACTCAACCGCTCGCATTCGATCCGCCACCTGATCGGCCGCGCGCTGAAGCGGCTGGCGGGCCTCTCCGGCAAGGCGCTGGAGGCTCGTCTCAACGACCTCGTCCGCTCGGTGCGGCTCACAGACCGGCATCTTGCCGTCAAGCCACGCCAGCTTTCGGGCGGCCTGAAGCAGCGCGTTGCCATCGCGCGCGCCTTCGCTGGCGATCCGCGCATCGTCGTCTGCGACGAGCCGACCTCGGCGCTCGACGTGTCGGTACAGGCAGCGATCCTCAATCTGCTCGCCGACCTGCAATCCAAGGAAGACGTCAGCTACATCTTCATCTCGCACGACCTTGCCGTGGTGCGTTACCTCTCCGACAAGATCGCCGTACTTTATCTCGGCCGCATCATGGAACTAGGACCGTCGGAAGACGTCTTTTCCGGCCCGCATCATCCCTATACCGAAGCGCTGCTGTCGGCCGTGCCCAAACTCGACCAGACCGAGACGGCGCGTATTCGTCTCGATGGCGAAATCCCCAGCGCCACCAACCCGCCGTCGGGCTGCGTGTTCCACACGCGTTGCCCGCGCAAGATCGGCCCGATCTGCGAACAGCAGGAGCCGCCACTCAGCGAAGCCCAGCCCGGCCATTCGATCCGCTGCCACATTCCTTACGCCGAACTGGCTAGGCTGCAGAGGGCGGTCGCAACCGAGCCGGCATAGCGCTGTCGCTCGCGTGGCTTGGCCGGTCAGATCTGCCCGGCCATGCCGAGGGAACGGTCACCTTCCGAAAAGCCCTGAACTTCAGCCCAGTCCCTGGCCAGCGTGCGCAGCCCGGTGAGCGCGACATCCAGGACATCCGAAGACACGGGATTCGAGGGATAGGCGAGGTAGATTGGCCGCTGGAATACCGGTGTGTTGTCGATGCGCCGCATCTCACCGCGCTCGATATGGCCGCTGACGGCGCTGAGCGGCAGATAGGCGGCGGCTTGCTGCGACAGGACATGCTGGAGGCCGATGAAGACCAGCCCGGCCGATATGGCCGGCTTGACCATGCCGGCAAAGGCGCGGTCGTGCTCGATGCGGAATTCCAGTCCCCAGTCCATCAGGATATAGTTTTCGGTCCATGGCTTGGTCTGTGCGGCGTGCTGGACGAGCACGACCTGATCGACGGCCAGCGTCTCGTAGACAATGCCGGGATGCGGTCGCGGAAGATAGAGGATGCAGATGTCGAGCAGGCCTTCTGCCAGCTGGTCGATCGCCAGATCCGGGAAACTGCCTTCAAGCCGCAGCGCCACGTTCGGCCGCCTGGCGCGCATCCACTCGACCCAGGGCGAGGTGATGCGGTCCCAGAGATAGGCCGGCGCGGTCAGCCGCAGCAAGGTTTCGTAGCCATCGGGAACGGCGATATCCTGCCGTGATTGCTCCCAGGTGCGGGTGATGGACGATGCGTGCGGCAGGAATTGCCGGCCGGCCGGCGTCAGCGTGACGCCATCGCGGTCGCGCACGAACAGCCGGCGTCCCAACTGATCCTCCAGTCCCCTGATCCGCGCACTGACCGTGGACTGGGCGAGGTTGAGCCGGCTGGCCGCGACGGTAAAGCTGCCATGGGTGGCGACTTCGAGAAAGCTGCGCAGATTCTCAGTGTCCATACCCACCTCTTGCATCGAAAATTTCGATGACCCCTATCAAAAAATATCGCTTTCCGGCGGCAGTCAACAATGAACTAGATGACTGAATCCCAAGACAAGCGAGGAATCCAGCCATGCCCAAGCATTTCCGGATGATCGACAACGCTCGCAGAACGCTCACTGCAATCGAAAATTCCGCTGTCGACGAATTGCTGGCCGGCAGGATGGGCCGGCGCGACTTCCTGCGCCATGGCAGCGTGCTTGGCCTCTCCCTGCCGTTCCTGGGCAGCCTTGTCGCAGCAGTTGGCTTCGGTACACAGCAGGCACGCGCCGAGGGCAAGCCGGGCGGCACGGTGCGCGCCGGCGTGGCGACGCCGGGCGGCGCCATCGATCCCGTCACCTACTATGACAGCGGCAGCTATCAGCTGGTTTTCCAGACCGCCGAGTTTCTCTGCATCACGCAGCCGGACCTCACCTTGAAGCCGGTGCTGGCGGAAAGCTGGGCGCCGAACGAGGACGGCAGCATCTGGACCTTCAAGCTGCGCAAGGGCGTGAAATTCCACAATGGCGAGGACTTCAAGGCCGACGACGTCGTCGCAACCTTCGATCGGCTGGCCGACCCCAACGGTGCCTCCAACGCGCTGTCGGTGTTCAAGGGGCTGCTGTCGAAGGGCGGCACCCGGAAGGTCGACGACCACACCGTCGCCTTCCATCTCGATGCGCCGAATGGCAGCTTTCCCTATTCGGTGTCGATCGACAACTATAACGCCGTCATCCTGCCGGCGAGCTACAAGGGCGACTACGAAAAGACGTTTGAAGGCACCGGGCCGTTCCGGCTGGAGACCTACACGCCGAAGGTCGGCGCGACCTTCATCCGCAACCCAGACTATTGGGGTGAGAAAGCGCTGCCCGACCGGCTCGAGTTCAAGTTCTACGGTGACGTGCAACCGCGCATCCTGGCGCTGCAGGCGGGCGAGGTCGACATTCTCGATGCTGTTCCGCTCGATGTCAGCCAGGTCGTGCTGAACAGTCCTGATATCACCGTGTTGCGTGTCGCTTCGACCGCGCACCGCCAGCTTCACATGCGCTGCGACACCGGCCCGTTCACCGACAAGCGCGTACGCCAGGCGCTGGCGCTGTGCATCGACCGCTCCAAGCTGGTCGACGGCTTGTGCCGCGGCATGGCGGCGACCGGGAATGACAGCCCGTTCGCGCCGGCCTTCCCTGCGACCGACAAGTCGGTGCCGCAACGCGTCCAGGAGATCGCCAAGGCCAAGCAGTTGCTCGAGGCGGCGGGTCTCGCCGAAGGCTTCGACATCACGCTGACCACGCTGCGCTATTCCGACATTCCGGGCTATGCGCAATTGTTCCAGAATTTCGCCAAGGAAATCGGTGCCCGCATCTCGCTCAACATCGAGGACCAGGACAAATATTACGGCAAGGCGGTGTTCGGCCAGTCGGACTGGCTGGACAGCCCGCTCGGCATTACCGATTACGCGCATCGCAGCGTGCCGAACGTGTTTCTCAAGAGCCCGCTGGTCAGCGACGGCCCGTGGAACGCGGCGCATTTCAAGAGCCCGGCCTATGACGGCATGGTCACCAGCTATCTCAAGGCGCTCGATGTCGGCGCGCAGCGCGCCGCCGCCTCCGACATCCAGAAACTGCTGCTCGACGAGACGCCTGTCATCTTCAGCTATTTCCCCGATCTGCTGGTGCCGGTGCGCAAGAATGTCAGCGGCCTGCCGCCGATCGCGGCCGGCCTGCTGCTCGACCGCGTGTCGTTGAGCTGATCGTGCCCCAACGCCCGATGACAAAAGAAACAAAACGGGAGACTACCATTCGCAAGCCTCATTTGCGCGGCCGTGGGCCGCATTTTCCCTTGCTGGACACCCTCGTGCAGTATGAATTCGAGCCGGGCTACATAGCCTTCACCATGCCGACGCAGAAGCGACTGCGTGTGCAGGTGGGGTCGATGACCGTGGCCGATACGACCAATGCCTTGGTGTTCTACGAATCCGATCACCTGCCGGTCTACTATTTCCCGATCGGCGACGTTCGCGAGGAATTCCTGCTGCCGAGCAAGACCACGACAGAGGATCCGTTCAAGGGCACAGCCACCCACTACTCGCTCAACACCGGCATCACGCTGGTCGAGGACGCGGCCTGGCGCTATCTCGATCCGGTCAAGGGCTGTCCGCCTATATCGGACTACATGTCGTTCACCTGGAGCAAGATGGGCCACTGGTTCGAGGAGGACGAGGAGATCTTCGTCCACGCCCGCGATCCGTTCCGCCGGATCGACTGCCTGCCGTCGTCGCGGCGCGTGCAGGTCATCCTCGACGGCGAACAGGTCGCCGATTCACGCCGCGGCGTGTTCCTGTTCGAGACCGGCCATCCGGTGCGCCACTATCTGCCGATCGCCGACACGCGGCTCGATATGTTCGCGCCCAGCCGCTACATCTCGCGTTGTCCTTACAAGGGCATCTCCAGCTATTATCACGTGACGACGAAGGCCAAACGTCACGAGAACCTCGTCTGGTATTATCCGGAACCGGTGCACGAGGCAGAGCGCATCAAGGGGCTGGTCTGCTTCCACCACGAACTGGTCGACAAGATCCTGGTCGACGGCGTCGAAATCCCGAAGGAAGCCACGGCCGCGTCGAGCGGTTATTTCTGAGCATCGACGCCGCCTGCGCGCGGGCGCTTGATCGAAACACGGCTCAGCCATACCCTCTCCGAGGCAGGGAGGGCACTCGATGGATCTTTTCAAGCTGGATGGCGATGTCGCGCTGGTCACCGGCGCCGGTAGCGGCATCGGCCAGGCAATCGCGATCGGGCTCGCCGAGGCAGGTGCCGACGTCGCCTGTTTCGGCCATACATCGAAGGGTGGGCTGGACGAGACCGCGCACCGAATCGCGGCACTCGGCCGCAAAGCGCTGGTGCTGACCGGTACAGTGACATCGCAGAGCGATCTCGCGGCTGCGATCGATCGCGTTGAAAGCGAACTCGGTGCGCTCACCGTCGCCGTCAACAATGCCGGCATTGCCGGCTCCGAACCCGCCGAGACGATGCCGCTGGAGACATGGCAGAAGGTTCACGACGTCAATGTCGCCGGCGTGTTCCTGTCCTGTCAGGCCGAAGCGCGCAAGATGTTGGTGCGAGGCAAGGGCTCGATCATCAACATCGCCTCGATGTCGGGCACCATCGTCAACCGCGGCCTGACGCAGGCGCACTACAACTCTTCGAAGGCCGCCGTCATCCACATGTCGAAGAGCTTCGCCATGGAGTGGGCCGATCGCGGCCTGCGCGTCAATGTCGTCAGCCCGGGCTACACGCTGACGCCGATGAACAAGCGGCCGGAGGTGGCGGAAGAGGTGAAGATCTTCAAGCGCGACACGCCGATGGGGCGCATGGCGGCGCCGGAGGAAATGGTCGGGCCGACGGTGTTCCTCGCCAGCCGCGCAGCGAGCTTCGTCACCGGCCTCGACCTGATTGTCGATGGCGGCTACGTCTGCTGGTAAGAGCTCAGCTTCGCCTGCAGTCTGAATTTGTACGTCTCGCGAAGCGTTAGTCGTTGCACGACATGAACCTTGGTATATATAATTTCATCCTATGAAACGGCCTTGGCGCGATGGGGCTTACCAGGCGGGTAGCCGAGATCATAGGACCTTGATGGCTCGCACCTTGCAGGGCGCCGCAGGACTGGCAATCGATCCGCGGATGACCGCTCCCTCAGCGATCCGTCGGCACTCATGACGCCGACACTCCAATCCTATCCCATCATCACCGAAATTGAGCACCATCTTGCCTGCGCTGGCCAAAGCCGGGGCAATAATTTGGCGCCGACGGCCTTGCGCAAAGACCAGCCTTTCCAACACAATCAAGAAAAGCCGCAAGAAGGGAACGAACGATAATTTTCACAGCTTGAAGGAGAACAAGCATGTCACTTCGCAGTGTGATTTCGAACTTAACAATGGGAGCCTTCGCGCTTGCCGCCGCAAGTGCGCTTACATCACCGGCTTACGCAGCCGCGCCGGAATCGAACGACCCGATCAAGATCGCGCTGTTCGACTGGACCAGCGTCAACCTGAACGCCAAGATCCTCGGCGGCATCCTGGAAAAGCTCGGCTACACCGTCGAGTATCCGACCGCCGACTACCTCTCCAGCCTGACCACAGGCCTCACCAATGGCGATCTCGATGTCGGCATGGAATTCTGGGACACGACCGCCGGCGAGGCCATGAAGGCCTCCGATGCGACAGGCCAGACCGAACGGCTGGGCAAGCTCGGCCCGAAGGCCAAGGAAGAATGGTGGTTTCCCGAATACATGAAGGAGAAGTGCCCCGGCCTACCCAATTGGGAAGCGCTGAAGGACCCGAAATGCGCCGAAGCCTTCTCGACGGCCGAGACCGCACCGAAGGGGCGCTATCTCGGCGGCCCGGTGACCTGGGAAGGCTTTGACGACGAGCGCGTCGAGGCACTGAAGCTGCCCTTTACCGTCATCCATGCCGGCACCGACGCGGCGATGTTCGCCGAACTGGACTCGGCCTATCAGCGCAAGGCGCCGATCATGCTGTGGATCTATTCGCCGCACTGGGCGCCGGCCAAGTACAAGGGCGAGTGGGTGGAATTCCCCGAATACACGCCCGAGTGCTACAACGACCCGAAATGGGGCACCAATCCCGACGCCAAATATGATTGCGGCAAGCCGCATGGCGAGATCTGGAAGTACTCCTGGTCCGGCATGAAGGACAAATGGCCGGTCGCCTACAAGGTGGCCAAGGCCTACACGGTCGACACCGACGAACTCAACAAGATGAGCGGCGAGATCGATCTCGGCGGCAAGACGCCGGAAGATGTCGCCGCAGCCTGGATCGCCGCCCACGAGGCCGACTGGAAAGCCTGGGCGCAGTGATCGTTCCAACTGGAAAAATGAGACCCGGCTGCTTGATCAGCCGGGTCTCAATTCTTGATGTTCCAGAAGGACGTTTGAATGACGGACAAGACTGAACGGGAGCCAAACGTGGTGGGCACGCCAAAGGATGCCCGTCCGATAAAGCTCGCCTGCCGCAACGTCTGGAAGCTGTTCGGATCGAACGCGGCCAACTTCATCCGCGAACGCGACGGCAAGGCCAGCATGGCAGACGTCACTGCTGCCGGGCTGGTCGGCGCGGTGCGCGCCGTCGACCTCGAAATCCGCCAGGGCGAGATTTTCATCATCATGGGCCTGTCGGGCTCCGGCAAGTCGACGCTGGTCCGCTGCATGTCGCGGCTGGTCGAGCCGACCCATGGCAAGGTCGAATTCGAAGGCAATGACCTCCTGAAAATCTCCGATGCAGCACTCATCGAATTGCGGCGGCACCGCATGGGCATGGTGTTCCAGAACTTTGCCCTGCTGCCGCATCTCAACGTGCTGGAGAACATCGCCTTCCCGCTCGGCATCCAGGGTCAGGACCGGGCGACACGCGAAGCGCGGGCGCGCGAGGTCATCGAACTTGTCGGCCTGCGTGGCCGCGAGCATTTCTATCCGCGCGAGCTGTCCGGCGGCCAGCAGCAGCGTGTCGGCATCGCCCGGAGCCTGGCGACAAAACCGGAAATCTGGTTCCTCGACGAGCCGTTCTCGGCGCTCGATCCGCTGATCCGCCGCGAAATGCAGGACGAGCTGATGCGGCTGCAGACCATGCTGCACAAGACCATCGTCTTCATCACCCATGATTTCGACGAGGCCATCCGGCTGGCCGACCGCATCGCCATCATGAAGGATGGCGAGGTCATCCAGATCGGCACGCCGGAGGAGCTGGTGGTCAATCCGGCGACCGACTATGTCGCCGAGTTCACCCGGGACGTCGACCGCGCCAAGGTTATTTCAGCACGCAGCCTGATGCGCGCCTGCGACGGCTCGGAACATGGCGGCACCGTTGCCCCGGATGCCAAGATCGCCAGCTTCTCGGCCGGCATCGTTGCCGCCAACAAGCCGTTCGCGGTGGTCAACGGCACCGGCAAGCCGATCGGCGAGGTGACGCCGCAAGCGGTGATCGATCTGCTGGCCGGCATCGATCGCTCAAGGGTCGGCGCATGACGGTGACAGCAAGCGCCAGCGAGGCAAGGCCACGGCCGATTCAGGTATGGCTGCTGATCTGGGCGGCAGCGCTTACCGTTGTGCTTGTCGTGCTCCTGCTGCAGGATCGCCTGCCCTGGGCCGTCAATTATCCGGCCAGCGCCGTCGTGCCGGTCGCCGATTGGGTCAGCGCGCTGATGCGCTGGATCAAGTCGAACCTGTCCTGGTTGACCCGCTCGATCACCGCTGTGCTCGGCGTTCCCCTCGATTTCGCGCTCAATCTGTTGGCCAAGAATTTCAAGATCGGCCACGGCGCTGACGCCTATATCCTGCCGCGCCTGTCCTGGGTCGGCGTCTGCGCCGCCGCCTTCCTCGCCGGTCATGCCGTTGGCGGCAGAAAACTCAGTCTGCTGGTAGGCGGCTGCTTCCTCTACATCGCCCTGTTCGGCCAATGGACCAGTGCCATGCTGACGCTGGCGCTGATTTCCATCGCGGTGCCGTTCTGCATCGTCACCGGCCTGTTCGCCGGCATCTGGGCGTGGCGCAAGCCATGGGCGGAAAGGCTTGTCGTCTCCCCTGCCCTTGACCTGATGCAGACGATCCCGACTTTCGCCTATCTTATCCCGATGCTGCTGCTGTTCGGCAACAGCCCGGTGTCGGCGATGATCGCGACCGCCATCTTCGCCACGCCGCCGATGGTGCGGGCAACGATGCTCGGCCTGTCGCGTGTACCCTCGGAAATCGACGATTTCAGTGAGATGGCCGGCTGCACGGCGCGGCAGAAATTGTGGCGGGTGCTCTTACCCTCGGCGCGGCCGACACTGATGATCGGCGTCAACCAGGTTATCATGCTGGCGCTGAACATGGTGATCATCGCTTCGATGATCGGCGCCGGTGGCCTCGGCTACGACGTGCTTCTGGCGCTGCGCGCGCTGAAGGTCGGCGAAGCGATGGAAGCCGGTCTTGCCATCGTCGCGCTCGCCATCGCGCTCGACCGGCTGAGCCAGGCCATCGCGCACAGCCAAGCAAAGGGCCATGTCCATCAGGAGGCAAGCCTCGGCCTCTGGCGGCGCTACCCCAATCTGACACTGGCCATCGCCATCCTTGTCATCACCACGCTGCTTGGCCTGTTCGTGCCGGCCTTCGCGGCAGTGCCGAAAGCGATCACCTTCACCACCGCGCCGCTATGGAGGGCAGCGGTGAACTGGGTGACGATCAATTTCTTCGACACGATCGAAGCGTTTCGCGTGGCGCTCATCCTCAATGTGCTGAACCCGCTGCGTGCCTTCTGCGAAGGCTTTCCCTGGCTGGGTGCCGTCTTCCTGCTTGGCCTCGCCGGCTACCAGCTTAGCGGCTTCCGCCTGGCCATATTGGTCGCCGCATTGACCGCCTTCTGTGCCGTCACCGGGCTGTGGGAAAAGACCATGGCGACGGTCTATCTCTGCGGCATCTCGGCCTTCATCGCCTGCCTTATCGGCATCCCCATCGGCCTGATGGCCGCGCGCAGCGACCGCTTCGAAAAGATCGTCACGCCTGTCATCGATACGCTGCAGGTGCTGCCGTCCTTCTGCTTCATCATTCCGGTGGTGATGCTGTTTCGGGTCGGCGACGTCACTGCGATGATCGCCACCGTCGCCTTCGCCGTGGTGCCGGCGATCCGCTACACCAATCACGGCATCAGGCAGGTGCCGCCGGCGCTGATCGAAGCGGCGAAGGTGTCGGGCTGCACGCCGCGCCAGACCTTCTTTCGCGTGCAACTGCCGCTGGCGCTGCCGGAGATCATGCTGGGCGTCAACCAGACGATCCTGATGGCACTGGCGATGATCATCATCTGCGCCATGGTCGGCACGCGCGATCTCGGCCAGGAAGTGTTCATTGCGCTGTCCAAGGCCGATTCCGGTCGTGGTATCGTTGCGGGCTTGGCCATCGCCTTCATCGGCATCGTCGCCGACCGGCTGTTCAATGCCTGGACGGCGAAGGCCAGGGCAAGGCTGGGATAGAAGCCGGATGTCCGAGCCGGGCGAGCCACCCTTCGCCGTCCTCGTTTTCGATATGGCCAGAACCGGCGAGCCGGACGGCGAGCACCTGATATCCGGCTTCGGCACGCTGGAGGCGGCGACGAACTATGCGATCGCGCGGGTCCGCGCCTCGGTGGAGGAACTGCGAAAGCCCGGCATCGCGGCAGCGGAGTTGCGAAAGCTCTGGCACCTCTACGGCGAAGACTGCCCGGTATTGAGCAGCCCGGTGCGCGGCAGCGATCTTCTCGACGAGTTCATCGCGACGCCGGCGACACCTGCCGAATGCGACTGGCCGGCGCTGGCGCCAAGGCTGCGCCGTTTTCGCGCCACTCTGCTGATCTCCAACGACACCAACGAATCCGTCTGGTGCGGCGGCTTCTTCCGCGCGACCTACAGGCTGTCGGGGCAAGGCCTGCTCGAGCGATTCCATGAGGACGCCGTTGCCGCCTTCAAAGCCAAGGGCATCGCGCCTGATGTGCCGACAAAAATTCATGTCGCCAATTACTTCGAGCTTCCCGACCCGCCCTACCCACCACCAGGCGCAACGCTGCGATCCTGGAAGGTCGAGGTCGGTTTCGTCTGCCACCATGTGAAATTCGGCGGCGACGCCGCCGGCGTCTTCGCCTGGCCGGAAGAGCCGACCGACTGGGCGCTCAGAACCATGCAGTTCCTGCTGATGGCCGACACGATGGCGATGCGCGGCGATGGCCCCGACTGGGCCAACGACTGCGACGTGTTGTCGGTCAAGGTGACGGAGACCGATGCTGCTCCCGACTATCCGCTGGATTGAGTAAAGCTGAACCGCCCAACCCTGCAAAGGAGAGAGTGATGACAGGCCGGACAGCTCGCTGCACCTGCGGCCAATTGCAGATCCGATGCCCGCAAGAGTCGGCCAAGGTCTCGCTTTGCCATTGCCTGGACTGTCAGCGACGGACCGGCAGTCCGTTCGGGATCGCCGCCTTCTTCGATGCCGCCGCGATCGAGATCAGCGGCTCATTCCAGACATACCAACGTGATTCCGACAGCGGCTTTCCCGTCACCTTCCATTTCTGCGGAACGTGCGGCTCGACGGTTTTCTGGTATCCATCGCGGAGACCCGCAGCGGTGGCCGTTGCCGTCGGCTGTTTCGGCGACCCGTCATTCCCGGAGCCGACACAGTCTGTCTACGGCAAGAGTCGCCACGGCTGGGTCGCGGTGCCGGCCTGAAGGCAAGCCCACCCGCTATTCCGCCGCGACCCCCTTCACCTCGAGATAGCTCTCCATCGAATCGTCCAGTGCCTGCAGCCAGGGCGTATGATGCAGTGGCGCCATGGTGCCGGTCATCAGCGAGCGATAGGCGTGGTCGCGGAAGCTCATGATGTCTTCGCCCTTGTGGTGCTCCCACTCCATGAAGGTCTGGTTGACCGCCTCGACGTCGAAACCGGGATAGTCGGTCTGATCCATCAATTCCTTGGTGTAGTCGCCCTGGAACCAGATCATCTGCTCGGCGTCTTCGAGCGTTTCCTCACGCGCGCGCCACTTCGCGCCGTGCTCGGTCATCGCCTCGGCGGACGGCAGCTTGATGCGGCCCATGATGACGTCGCGCGCGAACCAGGCCTGCGCGTCGAACATGTTGAAGGTGTAGAACTGGTCCTGCATGCCTATGAAGGACAGTTTCGGGTTCTTCTCCCAGACGACGCCCTCATAGAGCCCGTCCGGCCACATGCGGTTGGCGGTCTTCAGCTTCAGTTCTTCGGTGAGGAACGGGAAGGAGTGCAAATAGCCGGTGCACAGGATGATGGCATCGACATCCCTAGTGGTGCCATCCTTGAAATGCGCGGTCTTGCCCACAACCTTCTGCAGCAGCGGCACCTCTTTCCAATTGTCCGGCCATTTGAAGCCCATCGGCTTCGAGCGGTAGCTGGAGGTGATGGATTTGGCGCCGTATTTGTAGCACTGCGAGCCGATGTCCTCGGCCGAATAGGAGCGGCCGATGATCAGGATATCCTTGCCCTTGAACTCCATCGCGTCGCGAAAATCATGGCTGTGCAGGATGCGGCCGTTGAAGGTGGAAAAGCCTTCGAAATAGGGCACGTTGGGCACCGAGAAATGCCCGGAAGCGACGACGACATTGTCGAACTCTTCGGAGTAGGTGACATCGTTGGTGCGGTCATGCGCGGTGACGGTGAATTTCTTCGTCTCGTCGGAAAACGTCACCATGCGCACCGGGCTGTTAAAGCGCACCCATTTGCGCAGGCCGGATTTTTCGACGCGGCCCTTGATGTAGTCCCACAGCACCGCGCGCGGCGGATAGGAGCCGATCGGCCGGCCGAAATGCTCCTCAAATGTGTAGTCAGCAAATTCCAGGCATTCCTTCGGTCCGTTCGACCAGAGGTAGCGGTACATCGAGCCGTGCACCGGGTCACCATGTTCGTCGAGACCTGTACGCCAGGTGTAATTCCACAGGCCGCCCCAGTCGGACTGCTTTTCGAAGCAGACGATCTCTGGAATATCGGCGCCCTTGTCGGCCGCCGATTTGAAGGCCCTGAGCTGTGCCAGGCCGGATGGTCCGGCTCCGATGACGGCAACGCGACTTTTCATTGCAGGCCTCCCGATCTGAATTCGACTTTTGTTTTGGCGCAACTCCGGACGGAAAACCGTTTCACACTTTTCCTGGAATTGCTCTTACGAAACAAATTTCACTCACAGGACAGTAATTGGCCCTTTCGTGCTGTCAACAGCCCGGTGTTGAAACAAGGTTCCGCGCGGGCGGATTTCCGCAAAAAACCGATTGTGGCCAAACGCCGGATCGTGCGCGGGCGCCTTCAGGCGACTTGCCGTCGCGGTTGCGCTGCTGTATCGGCACCTGACATGTTCACCTAGAGTGAAATAAATCTCAGGAGTGCCGGGGGCGACATGGCGAAGAAAACTTCCGATTCCAAGGCTGGTCCTGCAGCCGCAAAGGCCAAGCCGCTGCCAAAGGTCTCGGCCGACGGCAAAACCATCCGCGCGCCGCTGACGCAGAACCCGCATGCCATTCGCGACACCCGCGAAAAAGTGCTGGAGGTGGCGATCGGCCGCGAGGTGCGGGCCTTCCGCAAGAAGCTCGGTATCACCGTCGCCGATCTGGCGGTCGCCACCGACATTTCGCTGGGCATGCTGTCGAAGATCGAGAACGGCATCACCTCGCCGTCGCTGACCACTTTGCAGGCGCTGTCGCGCGCGCTCGGCGTCCCCGTCACAGCCTTCTTCCGCCGCTTCGAGGAAGAGCGCAGCGCCGTCTTCGTCAAGGCCGGCCAAGGCCTCGATGTCGAGCGCCGCGGCACCCGCGCCGGCCACCAGTACAATCTGCTCGGTCATATCGGCTCCAACACCAGCGGCGTCGTCGTCGAACCCTATCTGATCACGCTGACCGAGGATTCCGACGTGTTCCCCACCTTCCAGCATGAGGGCATGGAGTTCCTCTACATGCTCGAAGGCGAGGTCGTTTACCGGCACGGCAGCAACCTCTACCCGATGAAGCCCGGCGACAGCCTGTTCTTCGACGCCGATGCGCCGCACGGACCCGAGCAACTGACGAAGCTGCCGATGCGGTATTTGTCGATTATTTGCTATCCGCAGAGCGCGGGGTGAGACGCTTGGGTTCCTCGCCCCCACGACAGTGGGGGAGAGGAACCCAGGTCTTGAGAGGGCCGGCGCAAACAGGCGCGGGCGCTTCAATCCGGCCCAAACCCCGGTGATGTCGCACTGCCATCATCCAGCTTCGACAGCCACTCGACCAGCGTCGGGCGGAAGCGCGTCAGGCCCTTGTAGTTGGCGAGTTCGTCGGGCAGGTCGCGGATGACGCGGTGCAGGCGCCGGGCCCATTTCGGCTGCGTCACCAACTCGTCCATCTTGATCAGATAGCAACGGATCGGGAAGACGATGCCGTTCGAGCGCGGCAAGCGCCAAAAACTCTGCAGCTCGACCCGCAGATGCACCTTGTCGCCGACATTCTCCGGCGTCACCGTGGTGCGGTCCGGACCCCATTTGTGGTAGTTTTCGGGGCTGGTGTCGAGGCGCGGATTGATCGTCATCGTCCAGTTCAGGCGCCGCGCCGGCTTGCCTTGCTGGATGTTGGTGAGGAATTTCAGCGCCCTGACGAAAATCCCCTTCTCATGCGCCAGCGGCACCGGCGCGTGCCACTCGAAGAAGTTCATGCCGATGTCGAAATCGAGCGACCAGTCGGCCTGGGTGGTGACCATGCCGGCATCCATCCACAGATTGCCGTCGCGCTGGTCGAGGATGCAGAAATCGCCCTGGCTCTGCCGCGTGATGTACTCCATCGGCCCGTAAGGCAGCGTCGAGGTGTCGCCGAAGGTAAAGGTGTCGTCGATGCCGAGCGGCCGGTTGATCCAGCGCCAGCGGTCGCCGTCGCGGGTCAGCGTGAAATGCTCGGGATAACCCAGCGCCTGCTGTTCCATCAAAAGCTCGAGCAGGTCCCAGCCGGCCAGCGTCATATGCGGCAGCGACTGGCAGCGCAGCGGATCCTCGGCCAGCACCAGAGCGCGGTCCTGCATCTCGGCGACATAGTGCTCGTCGACGTCGATCAGGTTCTCCAGCACGCTGCCCCTGGGCCCGACGACATGCGGCTCGATGTTGACCGCATACATGTAGGCGTCTTCGTGGAATGGGAACGGGAAGCGCCTGATGTGCTCAGGGCTGTTCTTGAAGGTGAAGTCGTCGCGGAACGTTTCCTTGCGAAAGGTAATGCCCATGATCTTCTCCTACCGTTCCAGGACCAGCGACCGGCCTTCGAAGCGCGACACGCACGGCATGATCTTCTTGCCCGAACGGTGCTCTTCCTCGCTCAGCCAGTGGTCGTTGTGGATGAACCTGCCGTCGCAAGAGACGACGTTGGTCTCGCACTGGCCGCAGACGCCGCCGCGGCAGAGATAGGGCGGATCGACGCCGGCCGCCTCGATCGCCTCGAGCAGGCTCTGCTGTTCGTCGACGCGGATCGCCTTGCCGCTGACGGCAAGCGTCACGTCGAACGCCAGTCCGGGTTGAGGTGCCGCGAAATGCTCGAAATGCACGGTTTCCGCCGGCCAGCCGAGGCTTGCCGCACGATCGCGCACCCAGTTGATCATCCCGGCCGGACCGCAGACATAGAGATGCGTGCCGAGCGGCTGCGTCGACAGCAACCGGTCGAGTTCGATGCGCTCCTCAAGGTCGTCATGATAGAGCCTGACCCGGCGGTCGTAGCGCTCGCGCAGCACATCGGCATAGGTACCGAGCGATGCGGTGCGGCAGGTGTAGTGCAGTTCGAAATTGCCGCCTTCCGCCGCAAGCTGAGCGGTCTGCGCCATGAACGGCGTGATGCCGATGCCGCCGGCCAGCATCAGATGCTTTTTGGCGCGCAGGTCGAGCGAGAACAGGTTGACGGGGTAGCTGACCACCATCTCCATGCCGGGCTTGACGCTCCGGTGCATGAACAGCGAGCCGCCACGGCCGACATCGTCGCGGCGTACCGAGATCGTGTATTCGCGCGTGTCGAGCGGCGAGCCCATCAGCGAATAGGGATTGAGCCTGGTGCGTTCGCCGTCGCGCATCTCGACCACGACATGGGCGCCGCCGGAAAAGTCGGCAAAAGCTGCCCGTCGCGCCGGCGAAAATGGAAGCGGGTGACGAGGTCGTTGACCGGGACGACGTCGCTGACAACGACATCGAGTTTTGTTGTTCCGGTGCTCATCGAAAAATCTCCTCCATCGGAGGAATCTCCGAGCGATCTTCCGCATTGATGCAGACGCCCTGGAAGGCTGCGATGCGCCTGGAATAATGGTCGCGCACCAGAAGCAGCAGGCCGCAATGCGCGCAGGTCGCCGGCTGCGTCGTCACATTCTCCGTGATGCCCTTGCAATGGACGCATTGCATGCGGCGCGCCAGCGAGCCGCGGTGCTCGGTCTGGATCGAGGTGTGGTCGATGCCGGCTTCAAGCGCCACCTGCATTGCCTGGCCGATCAGGCCCTCGGTGCCCGAGAGATAGAGGCGCAGGCCCATATGCGCGTTGGCCAGTGTCTGCCGGAGCCGTGGCAGCAGGCTGGCAAAGGACGGCGCCTGGTGGAACTGTGCCGGCTTCAACGCTTCGAGCGCGACGGTGTGTTTGCCGTCCGGCCCAGGAATGAAGACGATTTCGGCGTCGTCGAAAAACGCGGGGGGCGCCCTCACGGCCATCTCCGCTATTGCCAGCGCCCCTTCCGCGTCCGCGATGAAAAGATGATGCTTGCCGGGTTGCGGAGACAAATTTCCGTAAACCGGCCGGCTGATGATGCTTTTGGCTGCCATTTATGCCTTCGTGCCTCGAACCCCTCGCCGTTGACTATGCCTCAACCTTTCGCGGTGCGCTTGGTCTTCTTGGGATCGTCGAATGGCAGTGGCTGCCCCGTCGCCTTGATGGCACCGCTCTTGTTGCGGATTTCGAGCTTGGTGTCCTTGACCGCGCAGTCGACGTCGAGCCGGGCGATGCCCATCGATTTCTCGACCAGCGGCGAATACATGGCGCAGGTCACCACGCCGACCTTTTTGCCGTCGCGATAGACCGGCGCGCCTTCATCGGCCGGCTCCTTACCGTCGAGCAGGACGCCATAGATCTTGAAGCGCTCCTTGCCCTTCAGACGATAGTGCTCCTCGGCACCGCGAAAGCCGGTCTTGCCAGGGCTGACGGTGAAGTCGAGGCCGAGTTCCCAAAGCGTGTCGCCTGGGCCTTCGTTCTCAAACGGATATTTTTGGGAGTTGTCATAGGGGTAGAAGAGCAGATAACTTTCGACGCGCAGCATGTCGAGCGTGGTGAAGCGGCACGGAATGATGCCGGCGCTCTTGCCCTCGTCGAGGATCCTGTCCCAGATCGTGCCGGCATCCTGGCCGCGGCAGAAGATCTCGTAGCCGCGCTCGCCGGTATAGCCGGTGCGCGAGATCATCACCGGAAGACCGAACAGCTGCGTCTGCATGTGATGGAAATAGTTGAGGTCGCGAATACCCGGCACGTGCTTGGCCAGATAGTCGACCGCTGTCGGACCCTGCAGCGACAGATCGTGCAGATTGTCGTCGAAGCGCAGCGAGACGTCGCGTCCTACCGAAGCACGCTGCAACTCCTCATGGCCGGTGCCCGAACCATGCACGACCATCCATGCATTGGGGCCGGTGCGGTAGAGGATGCAATCGTCGGTGAATTTCCCCGCCTCGTTCAGCATGCAGGCATAGGCCGACTTGCCGGGATAGATCTTTTCGACATCGCGCGTCGTCGCCAGGTCGATCAGGTGTGAGGCATGCGGCCCGGTGATATGGACTTTCTTGAGGCCGGAGACATCCATCAGACCAGCCTTGGTGCGGATGGCGATGTACTCCTCGTCGGCATCCTTGTCGTAGGTCCAGGCGGTTCCCATGCCGCTCCAGTCTTCGAGCTTCGAACCGAGCGCGCGATGGCGATCCGCCAGGGTCGAAAATCTCCAGGATGCCGTCATCCGCTCGTCCTCCGTTTCGATAATGCTCTGCTGTTCCCTGCCCCCTGCGCAGCGGCGGGAGCTTTGGCCGAATATTGATCGCAAACCTCCGGGCGCCGCAATACCCATAAGCAATTAATTTCATTCTCAGGCAAAATCCGTTGCGCCAAGCAAACGGTTAACCCCGCGTAAATCGCGCTTGACAATTGCGGGATTCAGACAGAACTTATGAAAAAAATTTCACTCTGTTGAAAGAGGACGGCGGACGGGAGATTCGGAACCGGACGGCGGAAAAGGGGAGAAACCGATGTCAGACATGCAGCAGCGCATCGAAGCGCTGTACCGTTCCGACCTGCGCGGAGCCGCGCTCCTGATCGTCTGCCTGTGGGCGACGATCCTCTTCGTCCTCCTCATGACATGGCCCTACATCCCGCACAGCGGCATCAAGGCCGTCGTCGCGATCGCCGCCGCCGCCGTGCTGATCTTCAACACCGCGGCCATCCTGGCGATGGTCAAGCACTACAAGGAAGACAAGGAATTCATTTACGGGCTCGACATCAAGAACGCCGACGCGTTCAGCAACCGCAAGTCCTGAGGGGTAGAAGAGATGTCCCGCTACACGCCGCCGGAGCAAAGCAAGGCCGGGCAGGTTTTCGACATCGCCGTCGTCGTCGTCGCCATTTTCGTGGCACTGTGGCTACCGCTCAAGCTGGGCCTCGCCGGCGCGGCGAAATCCATCGACGCGCTCGACGCCAAGACCTGGGAAGCGCTAGGCCAGAACCCGACCATGGCGTCTATCTGGGAAAAGCTCGGCTATACGCCCGAGACCGCGCACGACATCATCCAGAACCGCTTCCACTATGTCATCGACTGGCCGACGCTGATCATCATGGCGGCGGTGCTGATCGGTTATTTCATCTTCCTGTTTCGTGCATCAGACCGCGAATACCGCGACGTCATCAACGAAAAATTCGACGACAAGTAAGAGTTCTGAGGACGATCTAATTCGGGGGACACGATCATGTGGGTGGCACTCTCTTACGCATGCTGGGGCATCTCGATCGTGCTCGCTTTGTGGATGCTCTACGACTGGTTCAAGGTCGACACGACCTTCTCCGAAGAGGTGCTGACCTCCTCGCGCGAAGGCGAACTGGAAGCCACTTCCGAAAAACACCGGATCTGAGTGAGGATTGAACAATGACGATCGCACTTGAACCGGCTGCCCCGGCTGCCCAAGGGGACAGAGTTTCACTCCTGCGCGTGCTCGGACCGGCCCATGTCTGGGCGCTCGGCGTCGGCATCGTCCTGGTCGGCGAATTCACCGGCTGGAATTTCTCGGCCGACAAGGGTGGCGCACTGGCCGCGCTGATCGTCTGCTGGGTCGTGGGATTGCTCTACACCTCGGTCGCCATGATCGATTCCGAGGTGACATCGACCGTGGCCGCCGCCGGCGGCCAGTATGCGCAGGCAAAGCACATCGTCGGACCGCTGATGGCGTTCAACGTCGCGCTGTTCCTGGTCTTTGCCTACACCATGCTCGAAGTGTCCGACGCCATCCTGCTCGGCGACACCATCGTCGCCAAGGCCGGCGTCGAAGGGCTCACCCACAATTCCTTCATCGCCGCGACCATCGTCGTGCTGGCGTGGCTGAACTATCGCGGCGTGCTGATGACGCTCAACGTCAACTTCGTCATCACAGCAGTCGCCTATATCTCGATTGTCATCCTGTTCTTTTCGGTCAGCCCGTGGACGCAAGGCGCCGTGCTGAAGCTGAACGAGTTGGTCACTCCCGGCAATGCGCTCCCCTATGGCTGGATCGGCGTCATCGCCGCCTTCCAGTTCGGCATCTGGTACTATCTCGGCATCGAGGGCACCACACAGGCCGCCGAGGAAGTGCGCTCGCCGGCCCGCTCGCTGCCTTACGGCACCATGGCCGGCATGATCACGCTTTTGATCGCAGCCGCCATGACCTGGTATGTCTGCGCCTCGATGATGCCATGGGAATATCTCGGCATCACCTATTATCCGCTGTGGGACGCCGGCAAACTGACTGGCAGCCCGCTGCTCGAGAACCTGTTGTTCGTCGCCACGCTGCTTGCTGCAATGGCCTCCGCCAATGGCTGCATCAACGATGCGGCGCGCGCCTGGTTCTCGCTCGGCCGCGACCGCTATCTGCCGACATGGTTCTCGGCCGTGCATCCGAGATATCGCACGCCCTATCGTTCGATCCTGTTCCTGCTGCCGATCGCGCTGGCCTTCGCCTTCATCGCCGACCTCAACCAGGCGATCACCTTCTCGATCCTGTCGGGCGTGCTGCAATATACCTTCATGAGCATCAACATCATCATGTTCCGCAAGAAGTGGCCGCTGGGCTCGATCCGGCGCGGCTACACGCACCCCTTCCACCCGA
Organism: Mesorhizobium sp. M0715; assembly: GCF_040320355.1. Lineage (NCBI taxonomy): Bacteria > Pseudomonadati > Pseudomonadota > Alphaproteobacteria > Hyphomicrobiales > Phyllobacteriaceae > Mesorhizobium > Mesorhizobium sp. M0715. The sequence continues at coordinate 65,923 of NZ_JAMYPL010000006.1, forward strand.
TCCCGGCCATCGTGCTGTTTTGCCTGTGCGTGGTGACCTTCTTCGCCATCTTCCTCGGCTTCGGCTCGCAGCTGATCGCCATGGTCGCCTTCTATTTCCTGATCTCGCTGTGGTTCCATTTCTATCGCTACAAATTCGTGCGGCGCGGCGACCAATTCACCATGCCGTGGCCAAAGCCGCAGGGTTATTGATGGGAGTAGGCCCGTCCGGATCCCGGGCGGGCCTGGCATGAGAAAATGTCCGAGGTGACATCAGCACTGCTGGCCGGGGCCATTGTCCTAGCTGTCGTCCTCCACCTTGCCTGGCAGGCGCGTGCCAGCCACAGCAGGGCGTCGATGGCGCTCGCCGTCGAGCAGGGCCGCATCCGCACAGTCATCGCCGACGCTGCCAATGTTTCGGATGGCACCGCCGGCGTCATCACCTGGGAAGGATCCTGGAACGGCAAACGTGTCCAGGTGCGCACCATCGTCGATACGCTGGCGACGCGAAAACTGCCGGCGCGCTGGCTCAGTGTTTCGATCACCGAAGAGGTCGCGGTGCCGGCGACGTTCGACATGATGATGCGGCCGGGATCGCCGACGACCTTCTCCAATTTCGATCATCTCGAGCACACGCTGCCGAAGAGCTCAGCATTTCCGGCTGAGGCCGTGTTGCGGACCGATCGCAGGGGCGTCCACTTCCCACTGGAGACCATCGCCGGCCACCTCGGGATTTTTTCCGAAGGGCGCGCCAAGGAACTGCTGATCACCCCGAAAGGGGTACGCATCGTGTGGCTGCTGGCCGAAGCCGAACGGGCGCGTTATGGCGTCTTTCGGCAGGCCGAATTCGGCGACGCCACACTCGATCCCGCGCTGATCGAAAGACTGCTGGTGTCGGTGTCGGCGCTTCGCGACGCCATCAACAAAAGCGAACGGCAGGCCGCATGACCATTCCCACCACTGCACCCACCAACCCCTATCTGGTTCTCGGCGCCGCAATCGTGTTGCCGGGAAGCGGGCATGTCATTCTCGGCGTGCCGGTGCGCGGCCTGCAGTTCCTTTTCTTCATGGTGATCCTGGCATGGGTGACGGCCAAGATCGCACCGTCGGATGCCAGCTTTGTCGGCCGTCACGCCGGCGGCTTCCTGATCTATGCCTTGTCGATTCTCGACGCCTACAAGATCGCTCGCATCCGCACCGCGAAATGGGTTCACAATGCCCGGCGAGACGGCGACAGTGCGCAGAGCGGCATTGAGCCGCATAGGTAACTAGAGGAATATTTTTTTCATACGATTGAATTTGTGCAACTCATTCGATACATCCTCTCTTAGCTACAAACGATCTCTTAGCTACAAACATCGGGAGGCTGACATGTGTGGAATTGTCGGACTGTTTTTGAAGGACAAGTCGCTGGAGCCCCAGCTTGGCGCGATGCTGTCGCAGATGCTGATCTCGCTCAGCGATCGCGGTCCCGACAGCGCCGGCATTGCCATCTATGGCGCGCCTTCCAAAAATGAGGCCAAGATCACCATTCAGTCGGCCAAGCCGGACCGCGATTTCCGCGGCCTCGAGGCGGAGCTCGCCAAGGCCATCGGCACCCCGGTGACGATCGCGGTGAAATCCACCCATGCGGTCGTCAGGACCACGCCCGCCAAGATCGATGAAGCGCGCGAAACCATCCAGACGCTGCGCCCCGACATCCGCATCATGGGCGCCGGCGACGTTGTCGAGATCTACAAGGAAGTTGGCCTGCCCGAGGCGGTCGTCGATCGCTTCGATGTCCGCAAGATGACCGGCACGCATGGCATTGGCCACACCCGGATGGCGACGGAATCGGCTGTGACGACAATGGGCGCGCATCCGTTCTCGACCGGCGCCGACCAGTGCCTTGTGCACAATGGCTCGCTGTCGAACCACAACAATGTCCGCCGCGAGTTGATCCGCGAAGGCATGAAATTCGAGACCGAGAACGACACTGAAGTGGCCGCCGCCTATCTCTCGTCGCAGATGGCGCATGGCAAGAATCTCGGCGAAGCGCTGGAAGGCACGCTCTCCGACCTCGACGGCTTCTTCACCTTCGTCGTCGGCACCAAGAACGGCTTTGGCGTGGTGCGCGATCCGATCGCCTGCAAGCCCGCCGTGATGGCCGAGACCGACCAGTATGTCGCCTTCGGCTCGGAATATCGCGCGCTGACCAAACTGCCTGGCATAGACAATGCGAGGGTCTGGGAACCCGAACCCGCAACCGTCTATTTCTGGGAGCATTGAATTCATGCCGGCAACCACGCTTTCAAAGACGGCAGCACACGACCCTCGGGTCTTCGATCTCGACCAATTGTCGCTGCGTGAACTCAACCAGGCGCTGCACAATCTGGCTCCCGGCTCGAACGAAACGGCATGGGAAGTGCTGAACCCGAAAGGCAGCCATTCGGTCGCCGTCGGCGTCGACCAGCCTGTTGCCATCAATGTGCGCGGCAGCGTCGGCTATTATTGCGGCGGCATGAATTCCGGCAGCACCATCACCGTGCACGGCTCGGCGGGTCCCGGCGTCGGCGAGAACATGATGTCGGGCTCGATCACCATCAAAGGCGACGCCAGCCAGTATGCCGGCGCCACCGGCAAGGGCGGCCTGCTGGTCATCGAAGGCAATGCGTCGTCGCGCTGCGGCATTTCGATGAAGGGCATCGACATCGTCGTGCACGGCAATATCGGCCACATGTCGGCCTTCATGGCGCAGTCGGGCAATCTGGTGGTGCTGGGCGATGCCGGCGACGCGCTGGGCGATTCCATCTACGAGGCGCGTCTCTTCGTGCGCGGCAAGGTCGACAGCCTGGGTGCCGACTGTATCGCCAAGGAGATGCGGGCCGAGCATCTGGAATTGCTGCAAGGCCTGCTCGACCGTGCCGGCGTCACCGGCGTCAAGCCGTCGGAGTTCAAGCGCTACGGCTCGGCGCGCACGCTCTACAATTTCAATATCGACAACGCCGACGCGTATTGAGGCAGCATGACCTATCGCAACCCGCCGACGACGCCGCGCAAATCCGCGACCTTCGACGACTATACGCTTTCCGAGATCCGCCGTGCGGCGGCGACCGGCATCTATGACATCCGTGGCGCCGGCGCCAAGCGCAAGCTGCCGCATTTCGACGACCTCCTGTTCCTCGGCGCCTCGATCTCGCGTTATCCGCTCGAAGGCTATCGCGAACGCTGCGACACATCGGTCGTGCTGGGTTCACGCCATGCCAAGAAGCCGATCGAGCTGAAGATCCCGATCACCATCGCCGGCATGAGCTTCGGTTCGCTGTCGGGGCCCGCCAAGGAAGCGCTCGGGCGCGGCGCCACACTGTCGGGCACCTCGACCACCACCGGCGATGGCGGCATGACCGAGGAAGAGCGCGGCCATTCCAAGCAGCTGGTCTATCAATACCTGCCGTCGCGCTATGGCATGAACCTGCGCGATCTGCGCCGTGCCGATGCGATCGAAGTCGTCGTCGGCCAGGGCGCCAAGCCGGGTGGCGGCGGCATGCTGCTTGGCCAGAAGATTTCCGACCGCGTCGCCGAAATGCGCACGCTGCCGAAGGGCATCGACCAGCGCTCGGCCTCGCGCCATCCGGACTGGACGGGTCCCGACGATCTCGAGATCAAGATCCTCGAATTGCGCGAAATCACAGACTGGGAAAAGCCGATCTACGTCAAGGTCGGCGGTGCCCGGCCCTACTATGACACGGCGCTTGCCGTGAAGGCCGGCGCCGATGTCGTCGTCGTCGACGGCATGCAGGGCGGCACCGCCGCGACACAGGAGGTGTTCATCGAAAATGTCGGCATGCCGACGCTTGCCTGCATCAGGCCGGCGGTGCAGGCGCTGCAGGATCTCGGCATGCACCGCAAGGTGCAGTTGATCGTCTCCGGCGGCATCCGCAACGGCGCCGATGTCGCCAAGGCGCTGGCGCTCGGCGTCGACGCGGTCTCGATCGGCACGGCCGCCCTTGTCGCGCTCGGCGACAACGATCCCCGCTGGGAGGCGGAGTATAACGAGCTCGGCACCACGGCCGGCGCCTATGACGACTGGCACGAGGGGCGCGACCCCGCAGGCATCACCACGCAGGACCCCGAACTGATGAAGCGGGTCGACCCGGTGGCCGCCGGACGCCGGCTGGCGAACTACCTCAAGGTGATGACGCTGGAAGCGCAGACCATCGCCCGTGCCTGCGGCAAGAACAGCCTGCACAATCTGGAACCCGAGGACCTCGTCGCGCTGACGATCGAGGCAGCCGCCATGGCCGGCGTACCGCTGGCCGGCACCAACTGGATACCGGGGAAGAACGGCTTCTAATCAATGAAGGGCCGAAGCCCACACGCTCTGGGGCCACAATCGACAAAAAATGGGGAACTTCCGTGACAGTTGATCTTGCTGAATTCGCAAGGGCGAAAAACGTCAAATATTTCATGATTTCCTACACTGACCTGTTCAGTGGCCAGCGTGCCAAGCTGGTGCCGGCGCAAGCCATCGCCGACATGCAGAAGGATGGCGCCGGCTTTGCCGGTTTCGCCACCTGGCTTGATCTGACGCCAGCGCATCCCGACATGCTGGCGGTTCCGGATCCGGATTCGGTGATCCAGCTGCCGTGGAAGCCTGAGGTCGCCTGGGTCGCGGCCAACTGCATCATGGACGACAAGGAGGTCGACCAGGCGCCGCGCAACACGCTGAAGCGGCTGATCGCGGAGGCCGCCAGCGACGGCATGCATGTCAAGACCGGCGTCGAGGCCGAGTTCTTCCTGATCTCGCCGGACGGCAAGACGATTTCCGACGAATACGACACGGCCTCAAAGCCCTGCTACGACCAGCAAGCTGTGATGCGCCGCTATGACGTCATCGCCGAGATCTGCGACCACATGCTGGCGCTCGGCTGGGGCGCCTACCAGAACGACCACGAGGATGCCAACGGCCAATTCGAGATGAACTGGGCCTTCGACGACGCGCTGGCGACCGCCGACAAGCACTCGTTCTTCAAATTCATGGTCAAGTCGATCGCCGAGAAGCACGGCCTGCGCGCGACGTTCATGCCCAAACCCTTCCAGGGCCTGACCGGCAATGGCTGCCATGCCCATATCTCGGTCTGGGACAAATCGGGCAAGACCAACGTCTTCGCCGACAATGCGATGGAGCTTGGCCTGTCGGCCAAGGGCCGGAATTTCCTCGGCGGCATCATGAAGCATGCTTCCGCGCTTGCCGCGATCACCAACCCGACGGTCAATTCCTACAAGCGCATCAATGCGCCGCGCACCATTTCGGGCGCCACCTGGGCGCCGAACACGGTGACCTGGACCGGCAACAACCGCACCCACATGGTGCGCGTGCCCGGCCCCGGCCGCTTCGAACTGCGGCTGCCGGATGGTGCTGCCAACCCTTATCTGCTGCAGGCGGTTATCATCGCCGCCGGCCTCGACGGCATCCGCTCGAAGGCAGATCCCGGCAAGCGCTACGACATCGACATGTACCAGCATGGGCACACGGTGAAGGGCGCGCCAAAACTGCCGCTCAATCTGCTCGACGCGCTGCGCGAGTTCGACAAGGACAAATCGCTCAAGGCGGCGCTGGGTGAGGAATTCTCGTCGGCCTACCTAAAGCTGAAGCACCAGGAATGGAATTCCTATGCTTCGCACTTCACGCAATGGGAGCGCGACCACACGCTGGATATCTGACCACCAGCGCGGTGCGAGCGACCTCGGAATGAACGTATGAAATATTCGATCTTTTCGCTCGCCCGTGCTGCCCTGTCCGGCCACAAGAATTGGCAACGCACCTGGCGCGACGCCACGCCGAAGGACCGCTACGATGTGGTGATCATCGGCGGTGGCGGCCATGGCCTTGCCACCGCCTGGTTTCTCGCCAGCGAGTACGGCATCAAGAATGTTGCCGTGCTCGAAAAAGGCTGGATCGGCTCCGGCAATGCCGGCCGCAACACCACCATCATCCGCTCCAATTACGGCCTGCCAGGCAATACCGGCTTTTACGAATTGTCGATGAAGCTGTGGGAGCGGATGGAGCAGGACCTCAACTACAATGCAATGGTCAGCCAGCGCGGCGTCATCAACCTCTACCACTCCGACGCACAGCGCGACGCTTATGCGCGGCGCGGCAACACCATGCGTATCAACGGCATCGACGCCGAACTGCTCGACCTCGCTGCCGTCAAGAAGATGATACCGTTCCTGAACTTCGACAATGCGCGCTTTCCCGTGCAAGGCGGGCTGTTGCAGCGACGCGGCGGCACGGCGCGGCACGATGCTGTTGTCTGGGGCTATGCGCATGCGGCGAGCGAACTCGGCGTCGACATCATCCAGAATTGCGAAGTCACCGGCTTCGTCAGGGACGCCAATGGCAAGGTGACCGGCGTCGAGACGTCGCGCGGCAAGATCGGCGCCGGCAAGGTCGGTATGGCTGTTGCCGGAAGTTCATCGCGCGTCGCGGCGATGGCCGGCCTGCGCCTGCCCATCGAAAGCCATGTGCTGCAGGCCTTCGTCTCCGAGGCGATCAAGCCGCTCATCCCTGGTGTCATGACCTTCGGCGCCGGCCATTTCTACGTCAGCCAGTCCGACAAGGGCGGGCTGGTGTTCGGCGGCGACATAGACGGCTACAATTCCTATGCCCAGCGCGGCAATATGCCTGTCATGGAGGACGTCTGCGAGGGCGGCATGGCGCTGATGCCGATGATCGGCCGCGTGCGCTTGCTGCGCCAGTGGGGCGGCATCATGGACATGTCGATGGACGGTTCGCCGATCATCGACAAGACGCCGGTCGACGGGCTCTATCTCAACGCCGGCTGGTGCTATGGCGGCTTCAAGGCGACGCCGGGCTCCGGCTTCGTCTTTGCCCATCTTCTTGCGCGCGACGAATCGCACGAAGAAGCCGCGCGGTTCCGCCTCGACCGGTTCCGGACTGGCGCCATGATCGACGAAAAGGGCCAGGGCGCCCAACCGAACCTGCATTGAAGGCGGTCTAGAACAGCATGCGCATTGTCTGTCCCTTCTGCGGTGAACGCGAACTCGGCGAGTTCACCTATCTCGGCGACGCCAAGCCTGTGCGGCCCGAAGCCGGCGCCTCGGAAGACGAGGTCTTCGACTATGTCTATCTGCGCGACAATGTCGCCGGACAGACCAGCGAACACTGGTACCATGGCGGGGGTTGCCGGGCCTGGCTGAAGGTCACCCGCAACACGCTGACGCACGAGATTTCCGCCGTTGAGCCGGCGGCGGGTGCCGGCGCCGCGAAAGTCGGTGCGTGATGGCCGGCGCGCAGACACACCGGCTCGGCAATGGCGGTCTCATCGACCGGTCGGCGCCGCTGAACTTCCGCTTCGACGGCAAGGCTTTCTCCGGCTTCCAGGGCGACACGCTGGCCTCGGCGCTGATCGCCAATGGCGTCAAGCTGGTCGGCCGCTCGTTCAAATACCATCGCCCGCGCGGTATTCTCACCGCCGGTTCGGAAGAACCCAACGCATTGGTCGAGTTGCGCACGGGTGCACGGCGCGAGCCGAACACCAAGGCCACCACGGCCGAGCTTTATGAAGGGCTTGAAGCCGCGAGCCAGAACCGCTGGCCATCGCTGCGCCACGATATGATGTCGGTCAACCAGTTGTTCGCGCCGATCTTCGTCGCCGGCTTCTACTACAAGACCTTCATGTGGCCGGCGAAATTCTGGGAAGCAATCTACGAGCCGGCGATCCGTCGCGCCGCCGGCCTTGGCCGCGCCGCAGGCGTCGCCGATCCGGACCACTACGACAAGGCATGGGCGCATTGCGATGTGCTGATCGCCGGTTCAGGCCCGGCCGGTTTGGCCGCGGCATTGGCAGCCGGCCGCGCTGGTGCCCGCGTCATCCTGTGCGAAGAGGATTTTGTCCCCGGCGGCCGCCTGCTGTCGGATGACGGCACGATCGATGGTGTGCCGGCAGCCGAATGGCTGTCGCGGACGCTGGCTGAACTGGCTGATATGCCGGACGTCCGCATCATGACCCGCACGGCACTATTCGGCGTCTACGATGGCGGTACCTATGGCGCGATCGAGCGAGTCAACGACCACCTGCCCTCGCCGCCCGAGCATCAGGTGCGCCAGCGGCTGTGGCGGATCGTGGCCAAGCGCTGCGTTGTCGCGGCCGGCGCCATCGAACGGCCGATCGTCTTTGCCGGCAACGACACGCCCGGTGTGATGATGGCGTCCGCCATGCGCACCTATGTCGCGCGCTATGCGGCGACACCGGCGAAGCGCCTCGCGCTGTTCACCAACAATGAGGATGGCTGGCGCACTGTCGAGACGGCACTCGGTGCCGGTCTGCAGATCGCGGCGGTCATCGATGCACGGTCCGAAGTATCGCCGGCGCATCGTTCGCTGGCCTCCAAGGGCGGCTTCCCGGTGCTGCACGGTTCCGTCAGTGGCGTCGATGGCGGCAAGGATGGGGTCAGGAAAATCGCGGTGTCGCTGACCGGCGGCGCGCGCGCCGAAGTCGAAGCCGACGGGCTCGCCGTCTCGGGCGGCTGGAACCCGGCGGTTGGGCTGACCTCCTATCATCGCGGCCGGCCGAAATGGCGTGACGACATTGCCGCCTTCGTGCCCGACGGCGCGCCCTCCGGCATGGTCGCCGCCGGCGCCGCCAATGGCGATTTCGGGCTCGGCGCCTGCCTGAGCCAGGGATTTGCCGCCGGCGCGGCAGCGGCGCGTGACACGGGACATAGCGGCACAGTGGGTACCGCGCCTTTCGCCGACGACGAGGCATTCTCGCTGACGCCGCTCTGGCACGTCGCCGGCAAGGGCAAGGCTTTTGTCGATTACCAGCACGACGTCACCGCCTCTGACATCGAACTGGCGCAACGCGAAGGCTTTGAATCCGTCGAACACCTGAAGCGCTACACGACGCTCGGCATGGCCACCGACCAGGGCAAGACCTCTAATGTCGCCGGCCTTGCCATCATGGCCGCGGTCAGCGGCCGTTCGATCCCCGAGACCGGCACGACGATCTACCGGCCGCCTTACGTGCCGGTCGCCATCGGCGCCTTCGCCGGCCATCACCGCGACGAGACGTTCCATGCGACGCGGCTGACGCCGTCGCACCACTGGGCCGTGGAACAAGGTGCTGTCTTCGTCGACACCGGCCTGTGGAAGCGGGCACAGTGGTACCCCCGCGCGGGCGAGAAGGACTGGCTGGAATCGGTGACCCGCGAGGTCAAGGCGGTGCGCGGTGGCGTCGGCTTCTGCGATGTCTCGACGCTCGGCAAGATCGACGTGCACGGCCCCGATGCCGGCGCCTTCCTGGATCGCGTCTACATCAACACCTTCTCCAGCCTCGCAGTTGGCAAGGCGCGCTATGGGCTGATGCTGCGCGAGGACGGCATCGTCTATGACGACGGCACGACGTCGCGGCTGGCCGAGGACCATTATTTCCTGACCACCACCACGGCCAAGGCCGGGCTGGTGATGCAGCATCTCGAATTCTGCCGCCAGGTGCTGTTCCCGGAGCTCGACGTGCAGCTCACTTCCGTCTCCGACCAGTGGGCGCAATTCTCGATCGCCGGGCCGAAGACACGCGACCTGCTGAGGGAAATCGTCGATCCGACCGAGGACCTTTCCAACGAAGGCTTTCCATTCATGGGCGCGCGCGAAGTAGCACTTCGCGGGGGCCTGAGGGCAAGGCTGTTCCGCATCTCGTTCTCAGGCGAGATGGCTTTCGAGATTTCGGTGCCGGCGCGCTTTGGCGATGCCATGGCGCGCAATTTGATGCTGGCCGGAGCGCCATTCGGCGTGACGCCTTACGGCACCGAGGCGCTCGGTGTCATGCGCGTTGAAAAGGGTCACGTCGCCGGACCGGAACTGAGCGGCACGACGACAGCCGCCGATCTTGGCCTCGGCAAAATGATGTCGACCAAGAAGGATTTCATCGGCCGCGTGATGGCCGGACGCGAGGCACTGATCGCCCCGGATCGCCAGGTCGTGGTCGGCATCAAGCCGACCGACAAGGGCCGCCGCTTGCGCTCTGGCGCGCACATCATCCCGAAGGGTCAGACGCCCGGCCCCGGCAACGACCAGGGCTATGTCACCTCGGTCTGCTTCTCGCCGACGTTGGATCAGTGGATCGGGCTCGCGCTTGTCGAACGCGGCCGCGAGCGCATCGGCGAGATCGTCCACGCGCATGATCCATTGCGCGGCGAAGACTACGATGTCGAACTCTGCAATCCCGTCTTCTACGATCCGGATGGAGGGCGTCAGCGTGGTTGATTTTTCCTGGACTCCCCGCAGTCCGCTTGAAAAAGCGCTTGTCACCGGTGCGCATGGTGCACGCGGTATCGAGGCTGGCGTCTCGCTGACCGAGGTTCGCAATTTTGATCCGATCCAGGTGATGGCGCGGCGCGGCAAAGGAGCCGAACTGGCAAAGGCGACTAGGACCCGCTTCGGCATCGCGGCACCGGATGCGCCGAAGGCGGTACAAACTCCGGATGCCACGCTGATCTGGTCGGGGCCGGATCAGTTCTTGATCCTGTCGAAAAGTGGCAAGCACACGATGTGGACGCTGGCGCCGGCATTCACCGGTCCCGCTTCGCTATCGGACCAGTCGCATGCACGCGCGTTGATCAGCGTTTCCGGAATCCAGGCGCGCGCCATGCTCGCCAAGCTGTCGTCGATCGACCTGCATGCCGCCTCGTTTCCGATTGGTGCCGCTGCTGCGACGTCGATGGACCACACCAGCGTCACGCTCTGGCGCGGGAATGATCGGCCGGATGGCCTGGCGGTGTTCAACCTCCTGGTGTTCGCGACCTTTGCCGAAAGCCTTTGGCATACGATGCTCGACTCGGCTGCGGAGTACGGCGTTACGGTCAGCCATTCCGAGGATTTCGAATAGCGTTTGCGCGCGCCCCACCTTCTCCCTTGGGGGAGAAGGGAAGAAGTGCGCTTCGCCTTGCCAAACGCACGCGCACTGCTATTCTTACCGCTAAAATAATTTCACACACAGGCAAACTTGTTTCTCGAACCGCAAGGCTGAGATGAGCCAGTCGCCCTACCCCGCAATTGCCGCCGGACCGCCGCGGCCGAGCCTCATCCTGAGGCCCGGCCAGATCGCGCTGCCGCCGGGCATGGAGCGTTATACGATCCATGGCAATGGCGCGGTGCTCATCGATATCATGGCCGGCGACACGATCACCGTGCGCAATGTCGAGGGTGGCCAGGCCTGCGAGTTGCTGGCCTGGGACAGGACCGGCGCGACCGATCCCGGCATTTTCGGTGAAGCATCGGACAGCAACGCTGCCGGCATCAAGGCGCTGCTCATAGAGGACGACGACAGCCTCGCATCGCTACGGAGCGGGCTCGCGCGCCGGCAGGTGCAGCTTGACCATGCCAAGGCGGTGCGGGTGTTCGGCGCCACTACGCCTGCCGGTACAGAACAAACATTCACGGTCACGCGTGACGGCTCGATGCTGATTGCGGCCCCCGGCGGGCCGATGCTGGTCGACGGTCACGACACGGCGACGCCGCTGACCGCCATCGTTCGCCGCGCCACGATCCGCCCGGCGGCGAAATCGCTGTTGGCGGACCCGCTGGCCGACCCGGTGCTCGATTTGCGTGTCCATTCGGCGACGGCGGAGGCCTATTTCGTCAAGGCCGGTGACTATCTGCAGATCATCGATGTCGACGGCCGCCAGTGCACCGACTTCCAGTGCTTTTCGGCGCGCAAGCTGGACAGGGGACTGGATCATCCGCTCGACGTGACGACAACGCGCACGCTGATGGGTGCGAGCTACCCGATGCCCGGCCTGCATTCCAAATACTATGACCAGGACATGGAGCCGCTGGTCGAGGTGGTGCAGGACACATGCGGTCGGCACGACGCCTTCGCGCTCGCCTGCGCCGCCAAATATTACGACGACATCGGCTATCCCGGCCACACCAACTGCTCTGAGAACTTTAATCGCGCGTTGTTGGACAAAGGCGTCACGCCCCGCGCCGGCTGGATGGCGATCAACTTCTTCTTCAACACCGCGATCGACGCGCATGGCGTCATGGTGTCCGACGAGCCGTGGTCGCGGGCGGGCGACTACGTGCTGCTGCGGGCGCTCACCGACATCGTCTGCGTTTCCTCCGCCTGCCCCGACGACACGACGCCGGCCAATGGCTGGAACCCGACCGACATCCATGTGCGGACCTATTCCGGCCAGCACAAATTCTCGCGAGCGATCGCCAGACGCATGACGCCCGATTCGGAACCGAAAATGACCCGCGAGACAGCTTTTCATTCGAGCTTTGCCAAGCACACCCGCAACTTCGGCGAGTACAGGGGCTATTGGCTGGCCAATTCCTTCGCCAAGGACGGGCCGATCGCCGAATACTGGGCCTGCCGGCAGGACGCGGTGATCATGGACCTGTCGCCGCTGCGCAAGTTCGAGGTTACCGGTCCGGATTCCGAAGCGCTGCTGCAATACACGCTGACCCGCGAGGTCAAGAAGCTGGGCGTCGGCCAGGTGGTCTACTCGGCGATGTGCTACGAGCATGGCGGCATGGTCGACGACGGCACCCTGCTGCGGCTCGGCAAGGACAATTTCCGCTGGGTCGGCGGCGACGATCTGTCCGGCGAATGGCTGCGCGAGACGGCCGCCAAGCTGGGTCTCAACGTGCTGGTGCGCTCGTCGACCGACCAGATGCACAATGTCGCCGTGCAGGGTCCGAAGAGCCGCGACATCCTGCGAGAAGTGATCTGGACTTCGCCATTGCAGCCATCGATCGACGAACTCGAATGGTTCCGCTTCGCCGTCGCCCGCATTGGTGGCGGCAACGGCATTCCGGTCGTGGTCTCGCGCACCGGCTATACCGGCGAGCTCGGCTACGAGATCTGGTGCCATCCGCGCGACGCCGAAAAAGTGTTCGACGCCATCTGGGAAGCCGGCCAGTCGCATGGACTGAAGCCGATGGGGCTGCAGGCGCTGGACATGGTGCGCATCGAGGCCGGGCTGATCTTCGCCGGCTACGAATTCTCCGACCAGACCGACCCGTTCGAGGCCGGCATCGGCTTCACCGTGCCGCTGAAGAGCAAGACCGACGATTTCATCGGCCGCGAAGCGCTGATCCGCCGCAAGGAGCACCCGCAGACGAAGCTGGTCGGCCTCGACATCGAGGCCAATATCGACGTCGGCCATGGCGACTGCGTGCATGTCGGCCGCGCCCAGATCGGCGTGGTCACGTCGGGCATGCGTTCTCCGATGCTGAACAAGACCATCGCGCTGGCCAGGCTCGACGTCACCCATTCAGCTGTCGGTACCGAGGTCGAGATCGGCAAGCTCGACGGCCATGCCAAGCGGCTGCCGGCGCGCGTCGTCGCCTTCGCCCACTACGATCCGCAAAAGACCAAACCACGCTCCTGACGGCCTTCCAAGACGGTGAGGCCGTGCTGGCAGTCGGTGATAGGAATTTTTTCTTGACCCGCTGAGGGCAGCTATGCTACATATTCGTCCATGGTGCTGATTTGCGCCGCGACCCGCCTCCGGCGGGTTTTTCGTTTCCAGACCCCTGGTCCTTTTCCGAACAATCCTGCCCGCCAGTGTGAAGCTGACATGTTTCGCAAGCGTGATGTGCACGGCGCGACAATTCGCTTGACGTGAAAGCGCGCCGGATCAATCTTCACTGTTAAGAAAAAAATACGACTGAGTGGAAACACCGGCAGTCGATCAATGCATGCGTCGATGGTGAAGCCTCGCTAAGCCGCGGCGGTCACGAACGGGGAACATCAAAATGGGGAACAAAGACATATGAGCACGATAACGACTGTCCTGGAGCCGCTTGCCGAAGGCAAATTGCACCGAAATATCGACTGGCGGGGCGCCTTCTGGGTGGCGAGCGGCGTGCCTGCCCTCGTCCTGTTCTCGATCGGCGGCATTGCCGGCACGACCGGCACGCTGGCCTTCGCGATCTGGATCTTCTCCATGATCATGGGCTTCCTGCAATCCTTCACCTATGCCGAAATCGCCGGCCTGTTTCCGAACAAGTCGGGCGGCGCGTCGATCTACGGCGCCACCGCATGGCTGCGCTATTCCAAGTTCATCGCGCCGCTGTCGGTGTGGTGCAACTGGTTCGCCTGGTCGCCGGTGCTGTCGCTCGGCTGCTCGATCGCCGCCGCCTATATCCTAAACGCGTTGGCGCCGGTGCCGCTGTTCACCGATGCCTCGCCCGAAGTCGTCGCCTATATCGCCGCGCATGCCGGGACGAGTGCCGCCGACGCCATCACCGCGGTGACCGCCGCGGCAACGCCGGTGATCCGCAACTGGACGCTCTACAGCCACACGCTGGGGCCGGTCTCGTTCACCCTCAACGCGACCTTCTTCATCGGTGCGGTGCTGATGCTGATCATCTTCGCCATCCAGCATCGCGGCATCCTCGGCACTGCCAACGTGCAGAAATATATCGGCCTGCTGGTCATCATCCCGATGCTGATCGTCGGCGTGGTGCCGATCGTCACCGGCCAGATCAACTGGGCGAATTTTTCGCCGCTGGTGCCGCTGGCGGCCGCCTATGCGCCCGAACCCGGCGCCTGGAACATTGCCGGCTGGACGCTGGTGCTTGGCGGCATGTTCATCGCCGCTTGGTCGACCTACGGTTTCGAGACCGCCGTCTGCTACACCTCGGAGTTCAAGAACCCGGGCACCGACACGTTCAAGGCGATCTTCTATTCCGGCCTTTTGTGCATGCTGCTGTTCATCCTGGTGCCGTTCACCTTCCAGGGCGTGCTTGGCCTCAACGGCATGCTGGCGACACCGATCGTCGACGGCTCCGGTGTCGCCGACGCGCTGGCCGGCATGGTCGGCGGCGGCGCACTGATCCACAGCCTCTTGGTGATGCTGATGATCCTGGCTCTGGTTCTGTGCATCATGACCGCCATGGCAGGCTCTTCGCGCACGCTCTACCAGGGCTCGGTCGATGGCTGGCTGCCGCGCTATCTCAGCCATGTCAACGAACATGGCGCGCCGACGCGGGCAATGTGGACCGATCTCGTCTTCAACCTGATCGTGCTGGCCATCGCCTCTGCCGACGCGACGAGCTTCTTCTTCATCCTCGCCGTATCGAACTGCGGCTATATCATCTTCAACTTCCTCAACCTCAACGCCGGCTGGATCCACCGCATCGACAACGGCCATATCGCCCGGCCCTGGAAAGCACCGAGCTGGTTGCTCGGCGTCGGCGCGATCTTCGCCTATGTCAACATGATCTTCATGGGCGCCGGCGCCAAGGTGTGGAACCCGATGGCGCTGTGGGCCGGCCTGATCACCGCGGCCCTGATCATCCCGGTGTTCTGCTTCCGCCACTATATCCAGGACAAGGGCAAGTTCCCCGACCACATGCTGGCCGATCTCGGCATGACGGGGGCCGACCTCTCGGTCAAAAAGGCGGGCATGCTGCCTTATCTGACGCTGGTCGCCGGCGTGGTGGTGATGCTGCTCGCCAACTGGTTCTTCGTCATCTGACCTCGTAAAAGTGAAAAGGATCGGGCGCGCATAGGCGCCCCCCCTGCCTTTAGACTGGCGTGATCGATCTATTCGGCGGCCAGCGCCAGTTGCGGCTTTTCGGCTTCCTGGCTCAGTTCCAGATCGTCCGTCCGCCCCTCCGCCCCGCGCTTCTTCGGCTCCCGGCCGAAGAACAGGGCGTAACCGGCCGGCAGGACCAGGATGGTCAGCACCGTGGCAACGAGGATGCCGCCCATCATGGCGTAGGCGAGCGGACCCCAGAAGACGCCGCGCGAGATCGGGATCAGCGCCAGCACCGCCGTCAGCGCCGTCAGCGTGATCGGCCGGAAACGGCGAACGGCCGAACCGATGATCGCCTCGTAGCGGTCCATGCCCGCGGCGATGTCCTGGTCGATCTGGTCGACCAGGATGATCGAGTTGCGCATAATGATGCCGAGCAGCGCGATGACGCCGAGAATGGCGACGAAGCCGAACGGCGCGCCGCTGATCAAGAGTGCCGCGGCAGCACCGATAATGCCAAGCGGACCGGTCGCCAGCACCAGCATCGCCTTGCCGAAGTTCTGCAGCTGGATCATCAAAAGCACGACGATGACGGCCAGCATGATCGGCGCCTTGGCGGCGATCGAAGCTTGGCTTTCCGCCGAATCCTCCGCACCGCCCTGGATCTCGACCTTGTAGCCGGGCGCCAATCCGTCACGCAGGCCCTGCATATCCTTGTACAGTTTGGTGACGACGTCATTGGACTGCACGCCGTCGGGCAGCGTTGCCCGCACACTGATGGTCGGCAGACGGTCGCGGCGCCACTCGATGCCTTGCTCCAGCACCGGCACCACCTTGGCAACCTGCGACAGCGGCACGAAGCCACCGAAGTCGGTCGGGATATAGACCGAGTCGACCGAGGACAGCAGGCTGCGGCTGGCATCCGGCTCGCGGGCGACGATGGACACCGTCTCCTCGCCGTCGCGGAAGTCGTCGAGCGGCGCGCCGGACATCGCCGCCTGCAGCATCTGGCGGATGCGCTGCGAGGTGACGCCGAGTGCGCGGGCACGATCCTGGTCGATGACCAGCTTCATCGCCGGAACCGGCTCCAGCCAGTCATCATGCACGGCGCCAAGCAGCGGATCCTCGCGGAACTTCGCCTTCACCTGGTCGGCGATGCGGCGCACCTCCTGGCGATCCGGCCCCATGACGCGCATCTGCACCGGCCAGCCGGTCGGCGGGCCGAGGAACAGACGATCGACTTTGGCACGGATGGATGGGAAGTCTTGCGCCAGGACGGTGCGCAACTTGACGATCAGCCGTTCGCGGGCCGGTTCGTCATTGGCCATGACGAGCAGCTGGGCGAAGTTGGGATTGCTCAGTTGCTGGTCGAGCGGCAGGAAGAAGCGTGGCGCGCCTTCGCCGATATAGGTGGCGATGAAACGCTTGTCCTTGTCGTCCATCATCTTGGTTTCGAGCGCCTTGGCCTGCGCCTCGACTTCCTTGATGCTGGTGCCTTCCGGCAGCCAAAGGTCGACAAGGATTTCCGGCCGCGACGATTGCGGGAAGAAGTTCTGCGGAATGAACTGGAAAGCCCACAGGCTGGTGCCGAAGGTGACCAGCGTCATCACCAGGACGATGATGCGATAGCGCACGGCCCAGCTGACGGTAGCACGAAGCCGGCGGTAGAAACGTGTGTCGAAGACATCGTGATGGCCGCCGGCATGCTTGCGCTGCTTGAGGATCATGTTGCCGAGCCATGGCGTGAAATAGACCGCGACGAACCAGGAGACGATCAGCGCGATGCCGACGACATAGAACAGGGTGCGGACATATTCGCCGGCGGTTGAGGCCGCGAAGCCGACCGGAATGAAGCCGGCCGTGGTGATCAGCGTGCCGGTCAGCATCGGGAAGGCGGTCGAGGAATAGGCGAAGCTCGCCGCCTCGACCTTGACCATCCCCTCCTCCAGCTTGCGCTCCATCATCTCGACGACGATCATCGCGTCATCCACCAGAAGACCGAGCGCGATGATCAGCGCGCCGAGCGAGATGCGCTGCAGGTCGATGCCGAGTTCGTACATGATGGCGAAGGTCGCAGCCAGCACCAGCGGGATGGCGATGGCGATGACCAGGCCGGAACGCCAGCCTATCGACAGGAACGAGACGACGAGCACGATCAGCAGCGCTTCGCCAAGCGCATGCATGAACTCGGCCACCGCATCGGTGACGACGCCCGGCTGGTCGGAGATCTGGTCGACCGCAACGCCGTAGGGCAGCGCCTCTTCGAAGCGCTTGTAGGTGGCCTCGACATCCTTGCCGACGTCGGTAACCTTGAAGCCCTTGGCCATGACGACGCCCAACTGCACGCTGTCGTGACCGTTGAAGCGGTATTTGCGCTGGAACGGATCTTCCAGCCCCGAGGTCACCGTGGCGATGTCGCCCAGCCTTGTGACCTGGCCGCCGGCGCGCAGGCGCAGGTTCCGGATATCCTCGACCTTGCCGACGTCGCCCTCGACGGAGATGCGTACCGAGTTGGTGCCGGTATCGACGGAGCCGGCCGGGTCGACATTGTTCTGTCCCTTGATCGCACTCTGCAGATCGGTCAGCGTCAGGCCGCGTTCGGCCAGGGCCTTGGAGGAGACGTCGATATAGAGCTTTTCCGGCTGGTCGCCGATGATGACGGCCTTCTCGACGCCGGGCGTCGTCAAAAGCATGTCGCGCGCCTGGATGGCGAACTTCTTCAGTTCGGGATAGCTGAAGCCGTCGCCGCTGATCGAATGCAGCGTGATGAAGGTGTCGCCGAACTCGTCGTTGAAATAGGGGCCGAGCAGACCTTGCGGCAAGTCACCGGCGATGTCACCGACCTTCTTGCGCACCTGGTAGAAGGCGTCGGTCACCTCGGCGGTGTTGGTGTCGCCCTTGATCTGCACAGTGATGATGGCGCTGCCGGCGCGGGTGAAGGAGCGCACGAAATCGAGATGCGGCGTTTCCTGCAGCTTGCGTTCGATCTTGTTGACGACTTGGTCTTCCATCTCCTTGATCGAGGAGCCCGGCCAGATCGCCTGGACGACCATGATCCGGAAGGTGAAATCGGGATCTTCCTTCTGGCCCATGCGCATCAGGCCGAGCGCGCCGGAAATGATGATCAGGCCGAACAGGAACCGCGCAATGGCGGGATGGCCGATTGCCCAGCGCGACAGGTTGAAGGGCCGCTTCTCTTCCGTGGAATTGGTCATCGACGCTGGTCCATCTATCTAGCGCAACAAAATCGAGGGTTCGTAGTGGCTTCCGGGCGGCAAGGCTCTCCGAGAGGAGAAACGCTCATCGCGGTGGGACGCGAAATCGATGTGGGGGTTACATCAATCGAGCGTCTCGGTCGGGCGCCTGCCGCCCGGAAACCAGCGACTGCGGGAACGCGCAGCCGGTTGTCTGTCGTCAGCGCACCTGCTTGGCGTCGCCGTCTGCCGCGGATGCCGATTGCAGCGCCGCATCACCGGCGAGCTTCACCTTCAGGTTTTCGGTCATGAATTGCGTGCCGGCGGCGACCACGACATCGCCGGGTTTCAAACCCTCTGCGACACGCACGCCATCGGCGGCGAACTCGGCAACCTTGATCGGACGGGCATGAACGGTGTCGGCGCCACGATCGACGGTCCAGACGATCGATTGGGTGCCTTGCTCGGCCAGTGCGCTCAGCGGAATCGAGACCAGCTGCCGCTCATTGGCCGCCGAGGCTTCGATGCTGGCGGTCATGCCGAGCAGCACACGCGGATCGTTGGGCAGGCTGACGCGGACGGCAAAGGTGCGTGACTGCGGATCGGCGCTGCCGGCGACTTCGCGGACCTTGCCATCGAGCGCCAGCGCATCGTCGGACCAGAAGCCCGCCTTGACGGCCTTGCCCGGCTTGAATTCGGCGATTTCCATTTCGGGAACGGCGATCAGCACTTCCTTTTCGCCGTCGACAGCGACAGTAACAACCGGCGTGCCGGAACCGACCACCTGGCCGACGTCGGCGCTGACCGTGGTGACGATGCCATCCCTGTCGGCCTTGAGATCGGTATAACCGACCTGGTTCTTCGCCTGAGCAAGTGTCGAAAGGGCGGAATCACGCGTGGCGACCGCTTGGTCATAGGTCAAGGTCGCCTGTTCGAGTTGTGATTTCGGGGCAAAATTCTTGGCAAAAAGCTGCTCGGCACGCTTGCGGGCAAGCTCCACGGTCTCGACCTGCCGCTCGGCGGCATCGAGCGCTGCCTGCGCGCTCTTGACCGAGAGGTCGTAGTCAATGGGATCGATGCGGGCGAGCACATCGCCCGAGGCCACATGCTGGCCGATATCGACGAGGCGCTCGGTGATCTTGCCATTGACGCGGAACGCCAGAGCGCTCTCGGTGCGGGCCCGCACCGACCCGGAATAGGAGAGCATGCGGGTGTCATGCACCTTCGCGATCTCGACAACCTTGACCGGACGGATGATATCCTTGACTTCGGCTTTTTCCTGGCTGCAGCCGGCAAGCCCGAGAGTGGCGGTGACAAGCAGCACCGGGCCCACAGCCGGCAGCCTGCTGATGATTGAACTGAACGAAGACACGCGCGTACTCCCGAAATGGAGATGAATCGTTGAACCGGCGCCCGGCGGGCGGCAGCTACTTCAAAGCCTTGATTGCATAATCGATGAGGTCGTCAGGCATTGCCCGGTTGGTCTTGGCAAGGCATTGCGCCACCATCTGCGGATGACACAGGATGACGGTCGCGGCGCCGAAACAGCGAGACGCGATCACCGGATCCTGTTTTCTGAACTCACCGGCCTCGATGCCGTCACGAATGATTTCCGCAAACAGGTCGTGAATGCTGTCGACATGCTTGTCGATCACACCCCAATCCCGTTCGAGGGCGACGATGACCATCTCGTGGACCTTTTGGTCGTCGAGCATGACCTCCATCGTCATCTTGTATTGCGCATGCACGTAACGCCGGAGCCGCTCCTCGGCGCTGATCGGCAGGCGCGAAATCTCGTAGGCCATCTTGTAGCTGGCACCGAGCATCCGGCCGCAGACGGCCTGGTGGATTTCGACCTTGGAGGCGAAGAAACGATAGATGTTGGCCGGCGACATGCCGAGCTCACGCGCGATGTCGGCGACATTGGTCTTGCCGTAGCCATAGTGCCGGAACAAGCGCTCGGCGCAATCGAGAATGCGCGTTACATTTTCCTGTCGGGCGGCTTCGGCGACTATGGTGGCGGCTTCGGACATGATCCTCTGTCAATTTACGAGTGACGAATTTCGATTTTCGTCACTCGTAAATTGAAAAGAGCGGCCTGTCAACGCGGATTCGATGTACGCGTACGAATGGTGACAGATGGTGACAGGGAGAAGGTGGAATCGACGATCGCTATTAGCGGCTGGCCCTGATGAATTCGTCATCCTAGGGCGAAGCAAGGAGCGAAGCGACGCGGCGCAGACCCTAGGATCCATGCCGCGACGTCTGCTGAAGAGTGTGGCGGATCAAGAAGTTACGCTGGTAAGCGCGCCCTGTCATCCTCGACGTTGGAGCATGGCTGAGAGGTCACGGCATGGATCCTAGGGTTTCCGCGACGTCGCTTCGCGACTGCTCCACCCTAGGATGACGAAGTCAGGTCCTTTGCCATCTCGCGCAACCGGAATTTCTGGATCTTGCCGGTCGAGGTCTTCGGGATTTCGGCGAAGATGACCGCCTTCGGCACCTTGAACCGGGCAAGCAGCGCGCGGCAGTGATCGATGATCTCGGCTTCGGTCGCGATCTTGCCGGGCTTCAGCTCGACATAGGCGACAGGCACCTCGCCCCATTTGTCGTCGGGCCTGGCGACGACGCCGCAAGAGGCAACCGACGGGTGCTTGTAGAGCGCGTCCTCGACCTCGATAGAGGAAATGTTCTCACCACCGGAGATGATGATGTCCTTGGAGCGGTCCTTGAGCTGGATGTAGCCATCGGGGTGCATGACGCCGAGATCGCCGGAATGGAACCAGCCGCCGGCGAAGGCTTCGTCGCTCGCCTTGCGGTTTTTCAGGTAGCCCTTCATGACGATGTTGCCGCGGAACATGACCTCGCCGATGGTCTCACCATCGGCCGGTGTCGTCCGCATCGTCTCGGGGTCCATGACCGTCAGGCCTTCGAGCGCTGCATAGCGCACGCCCTGCCGCGCCTTCCTGGCGCTGCGCTCACCCTTTTCGAGATCGTCCCAGGCGCCATGCCATTCGTTGACCACCGCCGGGCCATAGGTCTCGGTCAGGCCGTAGAGATGGGTGACGGCAAAGCCGGCATCCGCCATGCCGGACAGCACGGCTTCCGGTGGCGGAGCTGCCGCGGTGTTGAAGGTGACCGTTTGCGGGAATTCGCGCTTGTCCTCGTCTCTGGCATTGATCAGCACCGACATGACGACCGGGGCGCCGCAGAGATGGGTGACGCCGCGATCGGCAATCGCATCGTAGATCGGCTTCGGCCGCACCCAGCGCAGGCAGACATGGGTGCCGGCCTGAACAGCAAGCGTCCAGGGAAAGCACCAGCCATTGCAGTGGAACATCGGCAGCGTCCAGAGATAGACCGCGTGCTTGGCCATGCCGGCATGAATGGTGTTGGTGTAGGCCATCAGCGCGGCACCGCGATGGTGGTAGACGACGCCCTTCGGATTGCCTGTCGTTCCGGAAGTGTAGTTGAGCGAGATGGCGTCCCACTCGTCGTCGGGCATCGACCAGGCGAAATCCTCGGCGCCGCCTGCAACAAACGCCTCATAGTCCAGCGTGCCAACCCGCTCGCCCTTCGGATACGGCGCGTCATCGGCGTATTCGGGATCGTCATAGTCGATGACCAGCGGCTTGACCTTGGTCAGTTCCAGGGCCTGCTTGACGACACTGGAGAATTCGCGGTCGACGATCAGCACCTTGGTCTCGGCATGATCGAGCTGGAAGGCGACGACCGCGGCATCGAGGCGAGTGTTGAGCGAATGCAGCACCGCTTTGGTCATCGGCACTCCGAAATGCGCCTCCAGCATCGGCGGCGTGTTTGACAGCATGACGGTGACCGTGTCGCCCTTGCCGATGCCGCGCCTGTCGAGCGCCGAGGCAAGCTTCAACGACCGCTGCCAGAAAGTGCGATAGTCGATACGCTGGTGGCCGTGAATGATGGCGAGATGGTCGGGATAGGTCTTGGCCGCGCGCTCCAGATAGGTGAGCGGTGTCAGCGGTTGATGGTTGGCCGCGTTCTTGTCGAGATCCTGTTCGTAAGGACTGCCCATCCCATGCTCCCCGCGATTTTCTTTCAGACGTTCTAATCACAGGCTCGGGCCGCGTCACCACAAACGATGCCACGACAGAGCGCATTCGGCGCAATGATGAACCAGATTCGGCGTAAGCGGGAGTATCGCATACCTCCTGCCCAGTTTGACTTTTGTCGAGAGCCGTGAATAATGTCAGCCGAGGAGACGGCATGGCGATCCGACCGGCAGAACAACTCATCCACAAGGCCGCCTGGCTCTACTATGCCCATGGCCTGCGGCAGGACCAGGTGGCGAGCCAACTTAACATTTCCCGTGCCTCGGTCGCCATGTACCTGCGCAAGGCACGCGAGACCGGCATCGTCAACATCTCGACTTCGACCCAGCTTTTCACCGACGACGTGCTGGCGCGCAAGCTTGAGGATGCGTTGAGCCTCGACGCCGTCTGGATCGCACCGGAGAATGATCATATTGCCGACCCGTCGACGGAAATCGCCGTGCTGGCGGCGAGTGTCTTTCTCGAACTGGTCAAGAAGGGCGACCGCATCGGCGTTGCCTGGGGCCGAACCGTCTACATGATCGCCGACGTCATGTCCTATGCCGATCTGCAGGACGTCACTGTGGTGCAGCTCTGCGGCAATCTCGGCGCACCCTATTCCTATCGGCCCGACCAATGCACCATGGAGATCGCGCGGCGGCTCAACGCCAAGGGGCTCAATTTCTACGCGCCGCTGGTGCTGTCGACGGAAGAACTCGCGCGGGCGCTGCGTGCCGAGCCGGTGATCCGGGAACAATTGTCGGGTGTCAGCGAATGCGACCTGGCATTATACTCGGTCGGCGCGGTCGACGCCGACAGCCATCTGGTCAAATGCGGCGCGCTGACGCCCAGTGAAATGGCGGATCTGCGCAGCCAAGGCGCTGCCGGCGTGATTGCCGGGCAGATCATAGACGCCGAAGGCAAGGTGCTCGACTGCAGTTATAACAGGCGGGTGATCTCCGCCGAGCTTGCCTCGCTGCGCGCCATCGACAGGCGGTTGGTGGTGGTGCAGGAGGACAGCAAGTTCGAACCGCTGCTCGCGGCGATCGCCGGCGGCCTTTGCACGCATCTGGTGGTCGGCGCGCACATGGCGCAGCGGCTCCTGGATCATGCGGCTGCCACGACAGAAAAGACCTCCTAGGAAATCCCCTCTCCGTCGCCGGCGCATTGTCATCAAAGCGTCGCGGCATTCCTGTTTCACCAACAAAGACAGCAACCGGACGAAGCGAACATGAAGAACTTGTGGAATGACGAAGCAGCCGAAAAACTCGTCGCAGACTATGCGAAAAAGGGTATCGGCCGCGACCTGGCGCTGCGCGTCTACACGACCCGGCTGCTCGGCGGCGAACCACGGCTGGTCCTGCATGGCGGCGGCAACACTTCCTGCAAGACGACGGCAACCGACCTCGTCGGCGACCAGTGGGACGTGCTGTGCGTCAAGGGCAGCGGCTGGGATATGGGCGTCATCGAGCCGCAGGGCCTGCCGGCGGTCAAGCTCAAGCCGCTGCTCAAGGCGCGCGCGCTGAACAGGCTGGCCGACGAGGACATGGTTGCCCTGCAACGCGTCAACCTCATCGACCCGTCCTCGCCCAACCCGTCGGTCGAGACGCTGCTGCATGCCTTCCTGCCGCACAAATTCGTCGACCACACGCACTCGACCGCCATCCTCGCCATCGTCGACCAGGAGGACTCCAAGCCGCTGGTGAAGACGGTTTTCGGCAGCAAGATGGGTTACGTGCCTTATATCATGCCCGGCTTCGACCTCGCCAAGGCGGCGGCCGACATCTTCGATGCCGACCCTGATGTCGAAGGGTTGATCCTCGACAAGCACGGCATCTTCACCTTCGGCGACGACGCCAAACAGGCCTACGACCGGATGATCCACTATGTGAATGTCGCCGAGGACTTCATTGCCGCAAGCGGCAAGCCGAAGGCGGCAAAGGCAGCCTTGCCGGCAAAGCTCGCGACACCGGCGTCCATTGCGCCGATGCTGCGCGGAGCGGTGGCGGTAGCGCGCGGCGAAGGCCGCTTCGACCGCATGATCTCTGACTTCCGCACTTCGCCGGCAATCGTCGATTTCATCAATTCATCCGAGATTGCCGATTATGCCGGACGCGGCGTGTCGACACCCGATCTGTCGATCCGCATCAAGACCGGGCCGATGGCGCTGCCGGCGCCCGATGCGGACAAGGCCGGCGACTACAAGGCGGTGATCAAGAGCCATGTCGACGCGTTCGCCAACGATTATCGCGCCTATTTCGAAACCAATGATTCGCTCGACGACGTCAAGCGCACCATGCTCGACCAGATGCCGCGGCTGACGCTGGTGCCCGGCCTCGGCATGTTCGGCCACGGCCGCACGCTGAAGGACGCGAAGATCGCCTCGGATGTCGGCGAGATGTGGATCGAGGCGGTGCGCGGCGCCGAGGCGGTCGGCCGTTTCCACCCGCTCTCCAAGGCCGATCTGTTCCCGCTGGAATACTGGTCGCTGGAACAGGCCAAGCTCGCCTCCAACAAGCCGAAGCCACTGACTGGCCAGGTGGTGCTGATCACCGGCGGCGCCGGCGCGATCGGCGCAGCGACAGCCAAATTGTTCGCCGACAATGGCGCCCATGCCGTCGTCGTCGATCTCGACGCCGAAAAGGCTGCCGACGCGGCGAAGAAGGCCGGCAACAATTCGATCGGCGTCGCAGCCGACATCACCGACCCGGCGCAGGTGCGTGCCGCCTTCGACAGAGCCGTCGCCGTGTTCGGCGGTGTCGACATCCTGGTTTCCAATGCAGGGGCGGCCTGGGAAGGCCGCATCGGTGAGCTCGACGACGCACTCCTGCGCAAGAGTTTCGAGCTCAATTTCTTTGCCCATCAGTCGGTGGCGCAGAATGCCGTGCGCATCTTGCTCGAACAGGGCACCGGCGGCGTACTTTTGTTCAACACCTCCAAACAGGCGGTCAACCCCGGCCCGAAGTTCGGCGCCTATGGCGTGCCGAAAGCAGCGACGCTGTTCCTGTCCCGGCAATACGCGCTCGACTATGGCGCGCATGGCATCCGCTCGAACGCCGTCAACGCCGACCGCATCCGCTCGGGGCTTCTGACCGACGCCATGATTGCCAGCCGTTCGGGCGCGCGCGGCGTGTCGGAGAAGGACTACATGTCCGGCAATCTGCTCGGCCAGGAAGTGACGGCGCAGGACGTGGCGCAGGCCTTCCTGCATCATGCACTGGCCGACCGGACCACCGCCGATGTGACGACGGTCGATGGTGGCAATATCGCGGCAGCCCTGCGCTGACGTAGAGATCCGTCCAGACGAAAAGGTGCGGTGCAACTCCGAAACTTGAGCCTGTTGGCCGGAAACGCGCTGGAGAAAGGGCGGTTGGGAACTTTCGACCCGACCGGCCATTGAGATCGAGCAAGGTCAAGCAGCCAAATTGTTACGTTCTCGAGGAGTTCCCTCATGCCAGCCGATGACTGGTCCCTGCCCGAACGCTTCATTTTTTCGGGTCACCCGATCGCATGGGGAACGATCGGCGACGGCCCGCCGGTGGTCTTGCTTCATGGTACCCCGTTCTCGTCGGTGGAATGGCGGCGGATTGCAGCTTGGCTCGGGCAACGGCGCCGGATCTACTATTTCGACATGCTCGGCTACGGGCAATCCGCCAAGCCCGACGCGGACGTGTCGCGCGGTATTCAAAACCAGCTGTTCGCGGCGCTCTACGCTCACTGGGAGCTGGAGCGGCCCGACATTGTGGCGCATGACTTCGGCGGCTCCGTCGCGTTGCGTGGCCACCTGCTGAACGGGCTCGATTATCGCTCTCTGGTGCTGATCGATCCGGTCGCGATCAGCCCTCAGGGATCGCCCTTGATTCAAGCGGCAAAAGAAAACGAGAAAGCGTTTGCCAGTCTGCCGGCCTATATCCATGAAGCCATGCTTCGCGCCTATATCGGCGGCGCTGTCGCGAACGCATTGCGCGCGGACGAAATGCAGCTCTATCTGCAGCCATGGCTTGGAGACGAGGGACAAAAGGCCTTTTGGCGTCAGATCGCACAGATGGACGACAAGTACAGTCGAGAGGTCGAGTGGCGATACGACGAGATACGTTGCCCTGTGACGATCCTGTGGGGTGAAGACGACGAGTGGATTCCGCTCGACGACGGGCGAGAACTCGCGCGTCGCATCTCCGGTGCGCCGTTCATCACGGTTCCAAATGCCAAACATCTCGTTCAGGAAGACGCGCCAGAGGCAATAATCTCGACTGTGCTCGACTTCTGGAACGACCAACACCCTTCAGCCGCCGCCGCGAAACTAGTGCTACAGCAACTCTAGAATGTGTTTCCAGGCCCTGGTTCCCAGTCTTGGATCAGCCTCGTCACTGCCGCCATGCAGATGCGATGCCGAGTGTGGTGTGATTTCTCCCGGTAAGAGAATACGGTGCCCCGCATCCGGCGATGAAACGAGGCGGGTGACCTTGCCGGCTTTGCCGCGCCGCCGGACAATCTCTTCCGCAAACCATAGGGAGGGCCACAGCGCATCGTCGCCACCCGCGACAAGCACAATCTCGGCCGATATTTTTTCCACCGGGATGGTCGCGGCATTCGCTTCCCGCTTGAAGGTTTTCAAGCTGCCTTCGAACAACCCGCTGTAAGACACCAGACCATCCACCTGCTTGGGTGCCCAATCCGGATCTGTCGGCACGAATGGCAGGGGGATACCGTCGAGCGATCATGAGGACCGCTCAGGCCAGCTGACGCCATCCCGGCCCGCACCGATATTTCCCCAAACTACCGATGACGGGCTGATAGCGACCACAGCGTTGATGCGCTGGTCATGGACGGCCGCAAGGAGTGATGCCTCGGCACCCTTGGATGTGCCGACATAGACGATGCGGCGGCATCCCGTTCCAATGAGATAGTCGGTTGCCGCAAAGAAGGTTTCGAGGGGAATTTCGCATATTCCGGGAGCCTGGCCCTCACCGCCGAACCATTGCAGGGCAAGGGCCGACGAACCCTGGTTTGCAAAGAGCCGTGCGCGCCCGACATCGACGCGGCCACTCGATCCACCCAGCACCACCACGCCGGTGGTAGCGTGCGGGCATCGAAACAATGTTCCAGCGACGGCGCCGGACAGGTTTTTCTCGATTGCCGCCTGTGCTTCCATTTACGCACCGAACCTTGGCCCGGAACCTGCGAGCCGGCTGCAAATATTCGGCAAAAGGCCGCCTGCAGCAAGCGGCTGCAGGCGGCCTTCGCGCGAAAGTTACTTGGCGTTCGGGTTCGGCATCCAGGCCGGCATCGCGACATCGGCGTGGGCGAACTGCGGCAGCTTGGCCGACAGGTCCTCCATGTTCTTGATGTCCTTGTCGATGAGGTCCTTCTGGGTGATCAGCGTCGGCGGCACGACGACGTTGTGGCCGGGATCTTCGCCGGCCAGCAGCTGCGCCAGCGCACGCACCGAGACCTGGCCGACGACGGCCGGATTGGTCGCGGCGGTCGCTGCCCAGGCGCTGTCGGGCTCACGCATCGCAGCGATGTCGGACGTCGAGATATCGGCCGAATAGATCTTGATGCCCTTGTTCAAGCCTGCTTCATCGACAGCGATTTTCACGCCCTTGGCGAATTCGTCATAGGGAGCGAACATCACCTTGATGTCGGGATGCGCCGTCAGCACCGAACGCGCCTGGTTGGCGACGGAGTTGGCAATCGGATTGTCGAGCGTGCCGAACATCGCGACTTCCTTGATGCCGGCATACTTCTTCTTGACGTCGACCCAGGTCTCGTTGCGGCGGTCGAGCGGCGCGATGCCGGCGACATAGACATAGCCGGCATTCCAGCTTTCGCCATTGTCCTTGACCGCCTGCTCGAGCGCGAGGCGCGCCAGGTCGCGGTCGGACTGTTCGATCTGCGGGATCTTGGGATTTTCGACATTGACGTCGAACGCCACCACCTTGATGCCGGCGTCGACCGCACGCTGGGCGGCGTCCTTCATCGATTCCGTCAGGCCGTGCTGGATGATGATACCCTGCACGCCAAGCGCGATGGCCTGATCGACCATGTCGGACTGAAGGGCAGCATCCTGGCGGCTGTCGAGGACGCGCAGATCGATGCCGAGCGCCTTCGACTGTGCCTCGACGCCCGAGAGATAGGCCTGGAAGAAGTCACCGGTCGAGAGATAACGCACAAGCGCGATCTTGACGCCGGGCTTGTCGAAAGGCGCCGGCTTGTCCGCGGCAAAAGCCGGGACCTGCATCAGCATGGTTGCGCCGGCCAATCCGAGCGCCACCTTCCCCAGAAGTCTTCTTGTAATGCTCACTTTGTTTTCCTCCACTCTTGTTGAACTCGAAAAACCTGTTCCGGTCGAAAGCTACCTCCTGCCTCTGCCTGAAAGCGCAAAGGTGAAGACAAGGGCGACGACCAGAACCACGCCCTTGACGAAATCCTGCGTGTAGTAAGGCGCGTTCATCATCGTCAGGCCTTGCAGCAAGATACCGACGAACAGCGCACCGATGGCAGTGCCGAAGGCGTTCGGCTTGGCGGCACCTAGCACCGCGTAGCCGATCAGCGCCGCGGCGACCGCATCGAGCAGCAGATTATTACCCGAGGCGATGTCGCCGCGTCCAAGCCGGGCAGCGAGCAAAATACCGCCGATCGAGGCAAAAACTCCTGAAATAACGTAGGCCCAGATCTTGTATGCCTTGACAGGCGCACCGGCCAGTTCGGCGGCGCGCTCATTGCTGCCCACGGCATACATCATGCGGCCGAAGCGGGTGTATTCGAGAAAGAACCAGATCAGCACGGCGAGCACGAGCAGCACGACTACCGACACCGGAATGAGGTTCGGGATGAAGAAGTCGAAGCGGTGGCGGCCGAGCGCCAGGAAGGCGTCGGAGAATTTGCCGTTGGCGACCGAACCGTCGGGCATGGTCATGCCGGTGGCGATCGAGCGGCCTTCTGTCGGAATGCGCTGCAGGCCGACCAGCAGGAACATCATGCCGAGCGTCGCCAGCAGATCGGGCACGCGCATGTAGACGATCAACCAGCCATTGATCAGGCCGACAATGGCGCCGATGAGCAGGCAGACGACGACCGCGACAAGGGCGTTCTGCTCCAGCACCACCATGACATAGGCCGCCGCCATCATGGCTGAGGTGGCGACCGAGCCGATCGACAGATCAAAGCCGCCGACGACCAGCGTGGCGGTGACGCCGAGCGCCAGCACGCCGGTGATGGCGACCGACTGGAAGATGAAAACGGCACTTTGCGGCGAAACGAAACCGTCGGCGGCGTTCGAGAAATAGGCGACGAGCCCGAACAAGAGCACGATGAACCCGTAGCGGATGGCGTGGTCGCGCAATGTCATCCGGCGCTCCCGCGCGCTGCTGCCGTCTTTACCCAATCCGAACCCATGCTCTCTCCATTCCAATTCCTATCGCCCGCGCTCAGGCGGCACTGTGCAGCGGTCCGCCGGCGACCTCGGCCAGCAGGCGATCGAGATCGACATCGGCATTGCGGTGTTCGCCGACGATGGTCTGTTCCGACATGACCAGGATGCGATCGGCGGTCTCCAGCGCCTCGTCGAGTTCGGTGACGAACAGCAGCGTGGCGCGTCCGTTTGCACTGGCCCTGAGCTTGGCGGCAATGTCGCGCCGGGCCGAGATATCGACGCCCTGAAACGGCTCATCCAGAATGAACAGTCTTGCCTCCTGCGCCATCCAGCGGGCGACCATCACCTTCTGCTGGTTGCCGCCGGACAGCTCCGACATCTCGTCCTTCTCGGAACGGCAGACGATGCTCAGCTCCTCGATCTGCCGGCGTGCCGTGGTGCGTTCGAGGCGGCGCCTCAGGATGCCGAAGCGCGACATGCGCTTGTGAAACGGCAGGCTGATATTTTCCTGGATGTTGAAGCCTTGGACGATGCCATTCTCGCCGCGGTCCTTGGCGACGAGGAACACTCCGGCGGCGATCGCCTCGCCGGCTGTTTCAGGCGCATAAGGCCTGCCGTTCAGTGTCATTGTACCGGCGAGCGGCTGGCGCACGCCAAACAGCGTCTCGGCAAGCGCCGTCTTGCCGACGCCGACGAGGCCGGTGATGGCAACGACCTCGCCGTCGCCGAGCGTCAGCGAAATCGGCCGAGCGCCGTGTGCAATGCGCAGACCTTCTATCTTGAGGACGGCCTTGGCCGAATTCCTGACGACGATCTGCTCGAGATGGATCTTGCGGCCGAGCATGGCGTTGACCGCGCCTTCATAGTCGAGCGGCTTCTTGTCGAAAATGCCTGAGATGATCCCGTCACGCATCGAGACGATGCGATCGGCCAACCGCCTGATGTCCGACATGCGATGCGAGATGTAGAGGATCGCCACGCCCTGCTCGCGCAGCCTGTCGATCAGCGCGAACAGCCGGTCGGCCTCGGCGCTGGACAGCGATGAGGTCGGCTCGTCGAGGATCAGCACTTTCGGCTTGTGCGCCAGCGCGCGGGCAATCGCCACCATCTGGCGATCGGCCAGCGAAAGATCGCTCACCCGCGCCTTCAAATCGATGGTCAGCCCCATGCGGTCGGCAACCGCCTTGGCCTCCCGCCGCACGCGCATTGGATTGAACAGGGTCGGCGCACCGCTGCCGCTCAGTCGGTCGAGGGTCAGGTTGGTGGCGACGTCGAGATCGGCGACGACACCGTCGTTGATATTCTGGTGCACGGTGACGACGCCGGCGCGGATCGCTTCGGCCGGGGTTTTCGGTGCGAAATCCTGGTCGGCGAGCGCCATCGTGCCGCCGCCGCGTTCGTAGACACCGGAGATGATCTTGACGAGGGTGGATTTGCCGGCGCCGTTGGCGCCCATCAGCACGGTGACTTCGCCGGCATGCAATTCGACCGAGACGCCGCCAAGCACCTCGTTATGGCCAAAGGATTTCCTCAGTCCCTCTACGCGGAACACGGCATTACCGACCATGCGTTCCTCCCTGACATGACGCTATGGGCTGCATCGGCAATTGTCAACACGATTGACAATTGCCAGATCGCTTCCTAGCTTGGCCCAGCCGCCATGCGTCCGTTATGTTCGGAGCGCATAAGCGGGAGGATGACGATGACTGAAAAATTGCCGTTCGAAGCACTATCGGTCGAAACCCTGGCTGCACGCCTTGGCGGCAACGAGGCGCTGTGCGCGAAGATCGGCAAGGACACTGGCGCCTGGAAGGTCCGCGAGGTCGGCGACGGTAATCTCAACCTGGTGTTCATTGCCGAGGGCGCCAATGGTGCAGCCGTCGTCAAGCAGGCCCTGCCCTATGTTCGCCTGGTCGGCGACAGCTGGCCGCTGCCGTTGAAGCGCTCCTTCTTCGAATATCACGCGCTGACCAGGCAAGAGGCGCGCGCGCCAGGCTCGGTGCCGGCGATCCATTATTTCGATGAAGGCCAGGCGCTGATCATCATGGAATATCTTGCGCCGCCGCACATCATCCTGCGCCGCGCCCTGATCGACGGCCGCCAGCTGCCGAACATTGCCCGGGACATCGGCCTGTTCATGGCCCGCACGCTGTTTCGCGGCTCCGACCTGCACATGGCCGCCAAGGACCGCAAGGCCGATCTGGCGCTGTTCGCCGACAATGTCGAGCTCTGCGACATCACCGAAAGCCTGGTGTTTTCCGACCCCTATTTCGACGCCAAGATGAACCGGCACACCTCGCCGCAGCTCGACGGCCTGGTCGCCGAACTGCGCGCCGACCGTGACCTGAAGGTCGAGGCGCAGCGGCTGAAGCACATCTTCGCCGCCAATGCCGAAACGCTGCTGCATGGCGATCTGCATTCCGGCTCGATCATGGTCACCGACACCGAAACCCGGATGATCGATCCGGAGTTTGCCTTCTACGGCCCGATGGCCTTCGATGTCGGCATGCTGCTCGCCAATTTCTGGATGTCCTTCTTCTCGCAGCGCGGCCACGAGCAGGAGGGAAAGCGTGACGCCATGCGCGCCTATCTGCTCGGGGTGACGACCGAGACCTGGGCGGTGTTCCGCGCCGAGTTCTCGCATCTATGGCGGACCGAACGCACCGGCATGCTCTACCAGAGGAGCCTGTTCGAGGATCAGGGCGACAGGCTCGGTGCCGAGCAGGCGCTCGACCATGTTCTGCACCAGATGTGGACCGATTTGCTCGGCTTTGCCGGCATCGAGGTGCACAGGCGCATCCTCGGCCTCGCCCACAATGCCGATTTCGAGACCATTGCCGATGAGGATTTGCGCGCCAGTTGTGAGGCAAAGGCGCTGAAATTCGGCCGTCACCTCGCCGTCAACCGGCGCCAGATCCACAGCATCGACGAGGTCAACCAACTGGCCACGCTGATCGAACAGGAGAGCAGCCTTTGAACGTCGGCGACCGCCACTATCGCACCATCTGGCTGAGCGACGACGGCCGTTCGGTCGATATCATCGACCAGCGCTGGCTGCCGCATGATTTCCGCATCGAAACGATCGGCACGGTCGACGGCATCGCCACCGCCATCCGCGACATGTGGGTACGCGGCGCGCCGCTGATCGGCGTCACCGCTGCCTACGGCGTCGCCATGCAGATGGCCGACGATCCGTCGGATGCAGCGCTCGACGCCGTGTGGGAGACCCTGCACGAGACACGGCCGACGGCGATCAATCTGCGCTGGGCGCTGGACGAGATGCGGCGCTTCCTGCGGCCTTTGCCTCCCGAACAACGCGCGGCAGCCGCCTATCGGCGGGCCAGTGAGATCGCCGACGAGGATGTCGGCCTCAACCGCGCCATCGGCGAGAACGGTCTCGCCATCATCAAGGCGATCGCTGCGCGCAAGCAGAAGGGCGAGCCGGTCAACATCCTGACCCACTGCAATGCCGGCTGGCTGGCCACCGTCGACTACGGCACCGCCACGGCGCCGATCTACCTGGCCACGGAAGCCGGCATTCCGGTCCACGTCTATGTCGACGAGACACGGCCGCGCAACCAGGGCGCCCAGCTGACCGCCTGGGAGATGGCCGGCCACGGCGTGCCGCACACGCTGATCGTCGACAATGCCGGCGGCCATCTGATGCAGCGCGGCGAGATCGACATGGTCATCGTCGGCACCGACCGCACCACGGCCGACGGCGATGTCTGCAACAAGATCGGCACCTATCTGAAGGCACTCGCCGCCGCCGACAATGATGTGCCGTTCTATGTCGCGCTGCCGTCGCCGACCATCGACTGGACGGTGCATGACGGACTGGCCGAGATCCCGATCGAGCAGCGCTCGGCCGACGAGGTCTCGCTGGTCTGGGGCAAGACCGCTGCCGGCGAGATTGCCCAGGTGCGCATTTCGCCGGAGACGACGCCTGCGGCCAACCCGGCCTTCGACGTGACGCCGGCGCGGCTGGTCACCGGCCTGATCACCGAGCGCGGCGTTGCCAAGGCATCGCGCGAGGGATTGAAGGCGATGTTCCCCGAGCGGGCGTAGCCACGTCCCTAGTACAGAGGCTCGGCCATATGCTTCGGCGTCGGCCATGTCTCGGTAATGCCCGGCTGCACCGGCCGCTCCAGATAGGTCGATAAAACCACATAGCTGCGCGTCGAGGTGACGCCCGGCGTTTCGTACAGGCGCGCCAGAAGGCCTTCGAGTGCTCTGGTGTCTTCCGTGCGGACCTTCAGCAGCATGCAGGTATCGCCGGCGACGGTATGGATCTCCTCGACCTCGGGATATTGCGAGACCGCCATCAGTTCCGGCGTCTTTCCCCAGCCCCTGGTGTCGATATGGACAAAGGCAAGCAAAGGCTTTTTCACCGCCCGGGGATCGATGATGGCGACCGTGTTGCGGATGGCGCCGCTGCGACGGAGCCGTTTGACCCGCTCATGCGCTGCGGGTGGCGACAAGCCGACGCGATCGCCGAGTTCGGCGTAGCTGATCGTGGCGTCATCGACCAGGACGCCTAATATTCTTCGGTCAATCGCGTCGAGGTCGCGGGCCGTAGCCTTGTTCTGCGGAATACCATCTGTTTCTTCATCCATGGCGAAATTCCTGGTTCTCCACTGAATAGAATACGGCCATTATGCTGATATGTCGAACATTGATCAAGTTGCGCCATTGACTGCCCGAGCCCCGATCCCGGCGCTTGCCTATCTCTTGACGGGCTGCATCGCCGTCATCGGTTCGAACTCGCTAGTGCTGGGTCCGATCGCACCGGCTGTCGCCTCGTCGTTCAGAACCAGCGTGCCTGCCGTGATGATTGCGGCGGCCGCGTTCGGCCTCGGCACCTCGGCCAGCGCCCTGTTCCTGGCCCGCTACATCGACCGGCTCGGCGCACGCCGGATGCTGCAGGGCGCACTGTTGCTGCTGGCACTAGCGCTGGTGGCGAGTGCCGCCGCACCCACGGTGATCATGCTGGTCTCCGCACAGCTGCTGGCCGGCATCGCTGCCGGCATCGCCATGCCCGCGATCTATGCCAGCGCGGCGGCCATCGCCCCACCGGGCAGGGAGAGCGGCACGATCGGCGTCGTGCTGACCGGATGGACGCTCAGCATGGTCGCCGGCGTCTCGCTGTCGGCCGTGCTTGCCGATCTTGTGCATTGGCGCGCCGTTTTCGCAGCGGTCGCGGTGCTTGCGACCCTTGCATGGATGGGGCTGACAGTGACGTCGCTTAGCGACATCAGGAAGGCCGGACCGGCGCCCGCCCCGCTGGAAGCGCTCGGCATTCCCGGAATCCTGCCGCTGCTGGTCGCGTGCGCGGCCTTCATGACTTCGTTCTACGGCGTCTATGGCTATCTCGGCGACCATCTTCATGTCGGGCTTGGACAGCCGGTTAGCGCCAATGGGCTGGCGGCGCTTGCCTATGGTGTAGGCTTCGGCACCGCTGCTCTTCTTGACGGCGTCATCGACAGACTGGGTGCGCGGCGCGTCATGCCATTCGCCTATCTTCTGGTCGCCGTCGTCTACGTCGCCATGGCTGCGGCAAGCGGCAGTTTCGGGCTGACCTTGACCATGGTGGCAATCTGGGGACTGGCCAATCATTTCGGCCTGAATGTCCTGGTGATGCGCCTGTCTGCACTCGATCCGTCGCGGCGCGGCACGATCATGGGCCTGAACAGCGCGGTGACCTATCTGGCGGTTTTCGTCGGCACCACCAGCTTCGGGCCGCTTTATTCCAACTTCGGCTTTGCTGCCTGCGCGATGGTTGCAGCGCTGCTCATGCTGATCGCCGCATCGGCGGCGGCGTGGCGCACGCGGTAGTCGACGTGCTTGGCCCAACCTTCCCACGGTTGACAGCAGCGCCCTGCCCTTTCATACAAAGCCGTTAATGTTCTCAGGGCGGGGTGAAAGTCCCCACCGGCGGTAAGGGTTTTACCCAAGCCCGCGAGCGCCCTCCGATGGTCGGAGGGGTCAGCAGATCCGGTGTGATTCCGGAGCCGACGGTTACAGTCCGGATGGAAGAGAACGAAACGCAAAACGGACCGCCCCGGCGGGCCGGATTGCGTATCGTGCGTCCTGATTCTGGTTCGAAACGGAAGGATGGACCCATGAATCAGCATTCCCACAAAGACTATGAAACGACCCGCATCGCCGTTATCAGGGCGCGCTGGCATGCCGATATCGTCGACCAGTGCGTACAGGCCTTCGAGGCGGAACTGGCTAACATCGGAGGCGAGCGCTTCACCGTCGATGTCTTCGACGTGCCGGGCGCCTATGAGATTCCGCTGCATGCCAAGACCCTGGCCGGAACCGGCCGCTATGCCGCGATCCTCGGTACCGCCTTCGTCGTCAATGGCGGCATCTACCGGCATGAGTTCGTCGCCAGCGCGGTGATCGACGGCATGATGAACGTGCAGCTGTCGACCGGTGTACCGGTGCTGTCGGCGGTTCTCACGCCGCTCAACTACCATGACAGCGCCGAGCACCACCGCTTCTTCTTCGAGCACTTCACGGTCAAGGGCAAGGAAGCGGCGAACGCCTGCGTGCAACTCCTGGCGGCGCGGGAGTTGATCGCGGCTTAAGTCACCAAAACGGCCGGATTTCAACCCTGCAACAAGAATTGCGATCGAGAAGAGCTCTGAAGGTTGCGGTTCCGTTGAAATCCCGCCAGAAGCATCAAGGGCCGACCGGCAACCGGCCGGCCCGCGACGTTGCGCTTGAAACCAGATACGGGAGACTATTGGGTGGCTCGCATAACACTGAGACAATTGCTCGACCACGCTGCCGAATACGGCTACGGCGTGCCCGCTTTCAACATGAACAACATGGAACAGGGCCTTGCCATCATGGAGGCCGCCGAGGAGACCAAGTCACCGGTCATCCTGCAGGCAAGCCGCGGCGCCCGCGCCTATGCCAATGACGTGGTGCTGGCCAAGCTGATCGACGCGCTGGTCGAAATCCACCCCGACATTCCGGTCTGCATGCATCTCGACCATGGCAACAACGAAGCCACCTGCGTCACCGCTATACAGTACGGCTTCACCTCGGTCATGATGGACGGGTCGCTGAAGGAAGACGGCAAGACGCCGGCCGACTACGCCTACAATTCCGGCATCACCAAGCGCGTCGTCGACATGGCGCATTGGGGCGGCGTGTCCGTGGAAGGCGAGATTGGCGTGCTCGGCTCGCTGGAGAGCGGCGGCGGCGAGCAGGAAGACGGCCACGGCGTCGAAGGCGCGATCAGCCACGACCAGCTTTTGACCGATCCCGAACAAGCGGTCGAGTTCGTCAAGGACACCCATGTCGATGCGCTGGCGGTTGCCATGGGCACCAGCCATGGTGCCTACAAATTCTCGCGCAAGCCCGACGGCGCGGTGCTGGCCATGAACGTCATCGAGGAGATCCATCGCCGCCTGCCCAATATGCACCTGGTCATGCACGGCTCGTCCTCTGTGCCCGAGGACTTGCAGGAGATCATCAACAAGTATGGCGGCCAGATGAAGCCGACCTGGGGCGTGCCGGTCGAGGAAATCCAGCGCGGCATCAAGCACGGCGTGCGCAAGATCAACATCGACACCGACAACCGCATGGCGCTGACCGGCGCGATCCGCAAGGTGCTGACCGAGAACCCGAGCGAGTTCGATCCGCGCAAATATTTGACACCGGCCA
Organism: Mesorhizobium sp. M0715; assembly: GCF_040320355.1. NCBI lineage: Bacteria > Pseudomonadati > Pseudomonadota > Alphaproteobacteria > Hyphomicrobiales > Phyllobacteriaceae > Mesorhizobium > Mesorhizobium sp. M0715. Next base: position 103,715 of record NZ_JAMYPL010000006.1, read on the forward strand.
TGGCCGCCATGCGCAAGCTCTGCAAGGAGCGCTTCGAACAGTTCGGCACCGCCGGCAACGCGCAGAAGATCAAGCCGCTGCCGGTCGCCGAAATGGCCAAGCGCTATAAGTCGGGCAGCCTCGACCCGAAGTTCGGCTGAGTTCCAGCGATTTATCCCAGAGCTGCCAGAAGCAACCTGGCAGCTCTGGCGACGGCTGTTTTACTCCGGAGTCTCGGCCTCGGCACGAACCAGCTTGATATCTGCGCCAGCCGCCCATGCGCCGATATCTTCCCGACGCAATGCCGCCGCCATCATGTCTGGAAACAGATCCGGCGTGCAGGCAAAGACCGGAATGCCGAGGGCGGCCACCGAGCCTGCCATCTTCGGGTCATAACCCGGCCTGCCCTGGTCGGTCAGCGCCAGGAGCACCACGACGTTGACGCCGGAGCGAACGAGTGCAGCAAGCCGCTGCAGCAATTCCTGCCCGTTGCCGCCCTCATAAAGGTCAGTGATCAGCACCATATGCGACTTGGTCGGCCGTTCGATGCGGTCCGCGCAATAGGCCACGGCCTGGTTGATGTCGGTGCCGCCGCCCAGCTGCACGCCGAACAGGACTTCGACAGGATCGCTAAGCTCCTCGGTCAGATCGACGATTGCCGTGTCGAAGCAGACAAGCTTGGTCCGCACCACCGGCAGGGAGGCCATCACCGCCGCGAATATCGAGGCGTAGATTACCGAGCTTGCCATAGAGCCCGACTGGTCGACGCACAGCACCACCTCATCCAGGTCGACCAGCCTTCGCTGTTTGCGCATGAAGCCGACCAGCTTCTCCGGCACGATGGTCTTGTGCTCGGGCTGGTAATGGCGAAGGTTGGCTGAGATCGTACGCGGCCAGTCGATGTCGCGCTGGCGTGGGCGGTTGGTGCGCTGCGATCGGTCGACCGCGCCGCGTATCGCCTCGGCTGTCTTCTGTTCCAGCCGCTGCATCAGCTTGGCAACGATATCGGCGATGATCGTGCGCGCAATGTCCTTGGTCTTGGCCGGCATGACCGAGCGGAGCGAAATCAGGTCGGCGACGAGATTGACGTCGGCCTCGATCGCTTTGAGGAATTCCGGCTCCATCAGCATCTGCTTCAGGTTGAGCCGTTCGAAGGCATCCTTCTGGACGATCTGGACGACCTGTGCGGGAAAGAACGACCTGATATCGCCCATCCACTGTGCCACCCTTGGCGCCGAGCGGCCGAGGCCGCCGCGCCGCTTGCGCGGATCGGCAGCCGCATCGCCGGCACCATCGCCGTAAAGCGCATCGAGCGCCGCGGAAAGCCGCTTGTCGGTGTCGGACAGCGCTGACGAGGTTTCCTCATCGGCACCGATCGCCATGCGCCAGCGGCGCTCCCGTCCGTCGCCGGCTTGGATTGGCTCGCTGATTTCGGCCTCGTCATCCATTGCCGGCCTCGCTCATCAGCAGGGGTCCAAGCCGTTCCAGGTGCCGGCGCCACGCTTCGCCGCCATCCGGAGTCGGCGTCAGTCCGGCAGGCAGCCGTGCGGTGCGGCCGAGCACCGCTTCGATCAACCGTCGCCGCTCCATCGAGTCCAGATGCGAAAAGACCCGGCGCAGCAACGGCAGATGAGCAATGAAGGCCTCTTCGTCGAGGGATGCGAGCCAGGCATCCACCGCACCGCGCAGGCCCTCGTCGTAGATCAGCCGTTGGCCGGCAGTGCTGAAGAAACCCTCGAAGAACCCTGCAGCCTCGGTGACCGGCGTTCCTGGAGACAGACGTCGTGCGATCAGACCGGTTGCCGCGTCGGCTGACAAATGGCCGGCTTCGTAGAGCAGATGCGCGGCACAGCCTGCCACCAGCGCCGTCGAGCGCGATCCATCGAGCACCGCAGCCAGTCCATTGCGCCAGATGTCCAGCACGTCCTGTTCAGGCTCGACCAGACTGATCGCTTCGTCGGCCTTGCGCATGGCGCCGACCAGCGTCGTGGATGCCTGGGCATCGAGGTCGCGGGCGGCATAGGCAAGTGCGATCCCGCCTTCGACGATCAGCCGCTCCAGGAGGCCGGACAGACGGGCGGTTTCCGTCTTGCGAGCCTCGCCGTAGCGGATGATGTCGGCGAGCGGCGGCACCGATGTCAGGATTTCCAGGCATTCGCTGCTGCGCGCCGCCCGTTCCTCCAATGCCGCGAGACCGGCCGCCGACGCTTCCGACAGGTTTGCCGTGATGGCGCCCTGGACCAGTGCGGCCATCGCATCAAGAGACGTCGCCGCGCCGATCATCTGGATCAGCCGGCCATTGGCCGCCTTTTCGATGGTTGGTCCGTAGACCAGGTTCTCGACCAGTCGAACGGCATATTCAGGTTCCCACGACAGCATCCAGCGCTCGCGAAAGGTGCCGCGGCTGCGGCCGCTGTCGGTCAGCTTGCCCCAATGCACGCCAAGCACGGACAGCCGGTGCAGCAAGGTCGATCGAAACAGCCCGCTTTCGCTGCGCAGGTCGACCGACAATTCACGCTCCAGCGCTTCGGGCTTCAGCCGCGCCGCCTTCTGGCTGCGCTGCAGGTCCTCGATCAGCGGCGCCAGCGGCGTGTCCGGCGGAATTTCACCGACATCGGCGCCCAGCAGCAATTCGGCTTCGACCAGCGCCCACAGCAGCGCTTCCCCGTTGAACAGGGCGGCGATCGCGGCGTCACGCAATTCCTCGAACCCGGGCTTTGGCCGTTCACGGATCACAGCCAGCGTGCGGGCCAGCCGTTCGGCTTCGATCAGCGAGGCGGTCGAGACCATGTGCCCCTTGGCCCTCAGGACCGCCGCGATCTTCGCCAGCCACAGGACCGAGGAGTCCCCTTGCCCGCGCGTCTGCCACAGATGCTTGCACCAGCCGGGCGCGACAACGCCGGCGCCATAACCGAAGCCCAGCGCCAGGCGCGGCCCCGTCCACGGCGCCCAGGTCATCATGCTTTTGCGGCGGGCGAGCCCCTTGAGTAGCGCCTGGTCCTCCTTCAGCGGTCGCGTCGCCTGCAGTGCCGGCACATGGAAGGCACCGCAAACGATAGCGATCGGCCCATCGAATTCCTTTCGCGCGGCGGCGATTTCAAGTCGCATATGCGCTTCGCGCTTTGCCTCGAATTCGGCAAGCGGACCTTCGCCTTCGCGCAACGTCGTCATCGCGTCGGCTATTGCCGCGAAGATTGGGCCGGGCTCAGGGTTCTGCTCGATGATATCAGCCCACCAGCTTTCGCCATCTTCATAGCCGGCAGCTTGTGCCAGCGTTCCGATCGGGTCCCGCAGATGCGGCGCCAAGTCAGCCTCAACGCTGGCTTCCGTTCCATCGCTATCGGTTTCCCCCACGGCCTCAATCGGCGCAGTGCGGGCTGAAGACGGCAAATCGATGAAGCGCACTGCCGCATTGTTGGTGACGGCCCAGAGCGTCGCCTGGTACTCCGGCGAGAATTCGGCGAAGGGCCAGAAGCTTGTCGAGGCCGGATCGTCTTCGGGATAGCAGAGCAGCGCCACCGGCGGCTGCATTTCGGGGTGGGCCAGCAACGGCAGCAGCGGGCTGGCGTCGGCCGGTCCTTCGATCAGCACGGCGACCGGTTTCAACTCCTGCAACGCCTGCACCAGGCTGCCGGCGGAGCCTGGCCCGTGATGGCGTATGCCGAAATAGGAAACGTCGCTAAGCGCCATGGCGTCAGATCGCCGCGTTCAAGGCCGCGTAGTAGCCGGCATAGTCTGGCCGCTTCTTGAGCACGGTTTCCAGATACTCCTCCAGCACCAGTTTGTCCTGCACCGGATCCTTCACGATCGCACCGACGAGGCTGGCGGCAAGACCTTCGGCGCCGAGCTTGCCGCTGTCGAACCAGGCCGCCTGGCTGAGGCCGCCGACCATGGTGGCAATGGCTTCGGCCGTGGACAGCGAACCGGACGGCGTCTTCAACGTCACCTTGCCGTCGGCTGTAGCGCCGGAGCGCAACTCGCGAAAAATGGTCAGCACGCGCGAGATCTCCTCACCGACATTCTTCGGCACCGGCAGGTCAAGACCGCCGGCCATCTCGCCGACCCGCTTGGAGACGATCGCCACTTCCTCCGCCATGTCTTCGGGCAAGGGCAGTACGACGACGTTAAAGCGGCGCTTCAACGCCGAGGACAGCTCGTTGACGCCCTTGTCGCGGTTGTTGGCGGTGGCGATGATGTTGAAGCCGCGCTGCGCGTAGATCGAGGTGTTGAGTTCCGGGATCGGCATCATCTTTTCGGACAGCACGGTGATCAGCGTGTCCTGCACGTCGGAGCCCATGCGCGTCAGCTCCTCGAGGCGGCAAAGCTTGCCGTCCTGCATGGCGCGGTAGAGCGGCGTCGGCACCAGCGCGTCCTGGCTTGGGCCCTTTGCCAGAAGCTGTGCGTAGTTCCAGCCATAGCGGATCTGGTTCTCGTCGGTACCAGCCGTGCACTGCACGATCAGGGTCGAATCGCCCATGATGGCGGCGGCGAGATGTTCCGACACCCAGGATTTGGCCGTGCCGGGGACACCCAGCAGCAACAGCGCGCGATCGGTGGCGAGCGTCGCCACCGCGGTTTCCATCAGCCGGCGCCGGCCGACATATTTGGGCGTTATCACTGTCCCGTCGTCAGCCTTTCCGCCGAGCAGGTAGGTAAGGACCGCCTTTGGCGAAAGGCTCCATCCGGCAGGCCTTTGCCGGTCGTCATTGCGCGAGAGCGCCTGCAATTCGGCGGCATAGGCCTGCTCGACCGGAAGACGGATGGCTGCGTTCATTGGCTGTTCTCCGGATTGATCATGTGTCGGTTAAGGTTCGGCCAGCGCTGCGTTGAGGCGCAGAAGACCGAGTGAAGGCGCTGCCGGCGCCATACCGGCCGCAACGACGTCTCCGATCAATTTCTCCGCCGTCGCCGCCGTGGCGAGAAAGCCCATAGTTTCCAGGAGCTGGTCGACGCCTCGCTTCACAGCGTCATCGTTTCCTGCAACAGCGGAGCGAAGCGCCGGGAGCGTCTGGCCGTTTGTCAGGTCGGTCCATTCCAGCCAGCTTGCTTCGAGGCCCTCGGCCAGATTGAGCGCGCCGAGATGTTGCGTGTCCTTCAGGATCGACCTGACCAGGACGCGCTTCCTGCGGCTGTCCAGACGCGCCATGAGGTGGAGGACGAAGAGTGCGGGCTTGCCACCTTCGGCGACAAGCATATCCGCCATGTGCGTCACCGCGGCGTCGCCGCCCGACGCGGCGACCATTCGGGCAACAAGGATATCGGCATTGTTCTCAGCGCCGAATTGCCACGCCCCGATAAACTCGGATTCGGTGGTGCCGAAGCGCGTGGCGAGGTCGACCAGGTTGCAGGTCTCGAACAGTTCGGCGCGACGTCTTTCCTGCGCCGGCGATTTGAGTTTTGCCGGCGTGTAGGTGGTGCGGCGGCGGATGAAGCCGGATTTGCCTTCAGCGATGAAGGCAGCGAGTTCGGCCGTCGGATCTTCCGGCCCGCCATCGCCTGGCGAGCCGTGCTCTCCCAATCTTGCCAGCAACCGGCCAGCGAGCTCGCGCAGCTTGCCGGAACGATCGGCGGAGAGGCTCTTCAGGAACGGCACGTCATCGGCGCCCAGACCGAAGCGCAACAGGTCGACGAGTGCAATCCTGATCTCCGCCGGCTCGCCGGATGCCTTGGTTTCGATCAGCTGCCTAGCCGAAGCCGGTGCGGTGCGGCGCATATCGGCGAGCGCGGTGCGGCGTGCGGCGGGATAGAAGTCATCCCAGTTTTCCACCGTCAGATGCTCCTGGCTTGCAGGTTTTTCGCCGTCCGCGCCTGCCTGCCAGTCGATCCAAGGTGCATAGACGTCCGGACTGCTCTGATCCGACGCGGCTGGCATCCAGTCCATCGGATGCAGCACGAAGCCGCGGCTGGCGACGAGCGTGACCACACGCGACTTGCTTCTTGTGTCGGCGGCATGCTTTAGCGCGGCTCGCAATAGCGGCCGCAGCCGTTCCGGCAGCATCTGCAAGGCGAGTTCGGGCAATTGCGGGCGGCGTTTCAGCGTCTTTGGCGCGGCTGGCCGCAAGGCGATGTCGAGAGCTTGTGCGGCGATCGCCAGCAGCCGGCGTTCGCGCTCGTCGGGGCTGGCACCGCCCGCGATCTCCTTCCACGCGCCCGGAGCCAGGTCGAAGGTGATCCCGCCGGTGATCCAGCAGTCACGCATGGCCGCCAGGCCGGTCTGCTCGATCTCGTTCACGACAGGTCAAGCCTACCGAAACCGCTTTGCGCCGCCAGCAGGTTAAGCCGGCTGCCATTCCAAAGTGCTGCCGTTGCCATAAGGTCCAGCCCAAGCAGCGTTGGATTGACGGTGTCGGCAATCGGCAAGGCGATACCATGCGGATCGCCGGCGGCTTGCCACCAGGCGGCACCCCGATCGTCCAGCAGGATCGCGCCGGGCGGCAGCATGACAGGACAATCGGTGAGCCAAGGGGCTGTGTTCTGGTGAGCAGCATGCGCCGCGAGCGGATCGGCTGTGTGAAAGCCGAAATCGGGCCACTCACCTGTCGGGACGTCGCCCTTCCGGTCCGCCACCAAGGCCCGCAGCGGCTGGCGTGCCGGGTAAAAGACCAACCTGGCATCGAACCGGTCGCCCGGTGTGAAGGCGTTCGACCGGCGACCGGCCGAGGCCGGAAAATAGTCGAGCAAGAGAGCAAATTGCGGGCTCGCGCTCTTCAGGTCGAGGAGCCAGGTCGAATGGCTGACGAGACCGTCACGGCGCGACTCGATCTTCTCGCCAAGCACCTCCCAGACGCTTTCGACCTGTTTGGCATCGGGATTGGCCAGAACCTGCTCACGGCTTTCGGACGTCGATACGAGCCGCCTCAGTTCGGCGTCTCCTGGTGTCGATCGCCAGGCCTTGACCACCAGCACAAGCTTGCCGAGTTCGCGGAGCGCCGCGTCCGGGCGCTCCTCGCTGCGCAGCCCCATCAGCCGTGACGGAATCTCGTCGATGCGGCCGGCAAGCGCTGTCGCCTTCATGTCGACCAGCCGTGCCGCAATCCGGCGGCAACGGTCACTGCTGTTGTCGACAAAACCGGCCAGGCCAAGCCGCAACTGGTCAGCGATCCATTGATCCAGCTCATCCAACGCCGCCGACACCGCGGATTGCGTATCCAGCGTCCGCTTGCGCTGCGCTGCCTCGCGGCGCTCGACCGCAGCGGCGTCCTCGATGTCTGCGCTTTCGTCGTCGCGCGAGGCCTCGCCAATGCTCTTGCCTCCCGCACCGGGCGCTGGCGCCGCCGGCTGTGGCGAGGCCTTCCTGCGGCGGCCGAGCCAATCATTCACCCATTCCGGGGTCGAGCCTGCGGGGGTAAAACTGGCCGGCGTGGTGGCTGCAATCCACATCAGCGCCAAAGTGTGCTTGCAGGGAAATTTCCGCGACGGACAGGTGCATTTGTAGCCATGGTCGCCGGTGTCGACGACCACACGATACGGATTGGAGCCGGAACCCTGGCATTCCCCCCAGAGGAGCCCCAGCTGATCGCTCTTCTCGAGCCGTGGCCAGTTCGATTGCCTGGTCAACCTGGAAGCGGCGCTCAACGACGCCTGATCGGGCGCAAGCGCTTCGATGGTTTTCAAGTCGAATTCCAAGCCGCGCCTCTCGTCGCTCGAACGATACGGGTAGCCAGTATAGATGGCCGTCCATGACGGATTCTTGTAGCAGCAACCGTACAGAGATCGATACAGCTGAACACAATAGTTGCGCCAGTCAATCTGATCCGTCGGCAATGCCATTGCTATCAGCGATGTCTCCCCCGAGAAATTATCTCTTGGCGAGGATAAACGCGCGATATGACTTATTGAAGCGTCCGCGCCGGCTGACCGGCGTGGTCGCGTGCGATGCCGGCTTCGGCATCCTCGGCGCCAAAAGCACGGTCGAGGCCCGTCGCCACGACCGAGACCCTGAAGCGGCCTTCCATGCCCTTGTCGAAGATGGCGCCAACGATGATGTCGGCATCCTCGTAGACCTCTTCGCGGATGCGGGTGGCGGCCTCGTCGACCTCGAACAGGGTCATGTCCCTGCCGCCCGATATCGAGACCAGCACGCCCTTGGCGCCTTTCATCGACACTTCGTCGAGCAGCGGGTTGGCGATCGCGGCTTCGGCCGCCTTCATCGCCCGACCCTCGCCGGAGGCCTCACCGGTGCCCATCATGGCGCGGCCCATGTCGCGCATCACCGATTTGACATCGGCGAAGTCGAGATTGATCAGGCCTTCCTTGACGATGAGGTCGGTGATGCAGCTGACGCCGGCATAGAGCACCCGATCGGCAATGACGAACGCATCGGCGAAGGTGGTCTTGGCATCGGCGATCCGAAACAGGTTCTGGTTCGGGATGACGATCACCGTGTCGGCGCTCTCGCGGAGCCGCTCGATGCCCTCTTCGGCCATCTGCATGCGGCGCCGGCCTTCAAAGGCGAACGGCTTGGTGACGACACCAACCGTCAGGATGCCGGCCTTGCGTGCCGCCTGGGCGATGATTGGAGCCGCACCGGTTCCCGTGCCGCCGCCCATTCCGGCGGTGACGAAACACATATGCGTACCGGCCAGATGGTCCATGATCTCGTCGAGCGATTCCTCGGCCGCGGCGCGGCCGATCTCGGGAAGCGATCCGGCGCCCAATCCTTCGGTGACGTGGGCGCCAAGCTGGATCAGCCTGGACGCCTTCGACATGGTCAGCGCCTGGGCGTCCGTGTTGGCGGCGATGAATTCAGTACCCTGAAGCTGCTCCGCGATCATGTTGTTGACGGCATTGCCACCGCCGCCACCAACGCCGATCACGGTGATCTTGGGTCTCATCTCGGAGATTTCGGGCTTCTTGAACTCGGCCATGCCTGTGTCTCCTTCGCCAATTGCGCGCGCTTCACGACCCACCCGCAGACTGCCTTGAAACCTTGCAATCGAGCGGCATGATGCGAATCACTCCGTTGCGATGGGTAGCCCAAAAAGCCAGACAGCGGCCAGAGGTGCAAGTGCATGCGAGGTCAAGATTTGTGATGACCGTTTTGCACAGCGTGGCAGAGACGCCATATGCCTGACAATCAAGCCGTCGGCCTTGGTGCGACGCGTCGGCTTGCCGCGCAACGATCGAAGCGTCTATCATGTGCTTGATAAGTCGCTGACTTCGGCGTTCTCGCCGGGCTCGGCCACGCAGAATCCCCAGCGGCGAAACCAGCCGGCCGCACAGATTTCTGAACCGATGAAGCAGCGCCCCGCCAATGGCCGACAAAACACAATTCGGGTTGACCGCCGTCGACACCGTTCCCTTGCATGAAAAAGTCTATCTGGAACTTGTGCGGGCGCTGATGTCCGGCCAGTTCACGCCGGGCCAGAAGCTGACGTCGCGAAAACTCGCAAGGGAACTCGGCACCAGCGACATGCCGGTGCGCAGCGCCTTCATGCGGCTGCAGGCGCTGCGGGCGCTCAGCCCGATGCCGAACGGCAGCGTCGAAGTGCCGGCGATATCGGCCGAGCGGTTTTCGCAATTGACCGCGGTGCGGACTATCCTCGAAGGCTCGGCGACCGAACTGGCGACAAAACGCATCAATGGCAACAATCTGCGCACGATCCGACGCCACGCCACCGACCTGACTTTGGCGGCCCGCAAAGGCGATATCGATGATTACCTGCGCAAGAACCACGACTTCAAATTCTCGATCTATCGCCATTGCGGCAACGAGCAGATGATCTTCCTGATCGAAACCGTATGGATGCAGGTCGGCCCTTTCCTCAGGAACCTTGCCATGGGTTTCGAGGATAACCTCGCCTCCATCCTCGACATCGACTTTCACGAGGAAGTCGTCGCTGCGATCGAGGCCCAGGATGGCGAGCGCGCCCGCGCTGCCATCGTGCGCGACATCGACGAAGGGGCCTCGCACATACTGCAGCAGGCGAGATTTCCGAAGGCGAGAAACTGATGCGCGTCGCGTTTGTGCGGATTCGGGCGACGCCACTTGGCTTTCCGGCCTCTTGCCTCTATGTTGCGATCGCAGATCGCGCAATTGGTTTTGAAATGCCTCCCGACATCCCGGCTAGTGACTTGAAAAAATAAGGAAAAGCGCTTGGCGACAGCCAAGTCTGTTTTCCTAAAACTCACAAGCTATTTTTATCAGGGACAGTGCAGCCGGTCAGGTTGCGGCACCTTCGAAAACCAGAGGTCATAAATTGAGCGATGCAATTGCGGACGTTTTGAACTGGCTTGATAGCAGGACCGACATCCAGAGCCTGAGAGCCGCGGTGTGCGACCTCAACGGCATCATGCGCGGCAAGCGCATTCCCGTCGAGCAGGCAAGAAAGGCGCTGGAAGGCAAGCTGCGCATGCCTTTTTCGCTGATCGGGCTCGATGTCTGGGGCGAGGACATCGAAGGCAACACACTGGTATTCTCGACCGGCGATGCCGACGGACTGTGCCAGTGGACGGGGCGCGGCATTCTGCCGGTGGCCTGGACGGCGCATCCGACGGCGCTTGTCCCCCTCTGGCTCGCCGACGAAAGCGGCGCGCCTTATCTCGGCGACCCGCGACGGGCGCTGGCCCGCATCCTCGATCGCTACAAGGCCTTGGGCCTGACTCCGGTCGCGGCAACGGAACTCGAATTCTACCTCGTCGATCCGCAGTCGCAGCGGCCGGTCGGACCGGTCTCGCCGGTGACCGGACGCCGCCTCGATTCCGACGCGGCGCTGTCGATCGACGAGATTGACGACTTCGAATCCTTCATCCATGACGTCTACGAGGCCTGCCGGACGCAAGGCATTCCCGTCGACACGGCCATCGCCGAGAACGGCGTCGGCCAGTTCGAAATCAATCTGAACCATGTCGCGGACGCCTTGCGGGCGGCTGACGATGCGGTGCTGTTCAAGCGCACCGTGAAGGGCATTGCCCGCAAGCACGGCTTTGCCGCCTGTTTCATGGCCAAGCCCTATGGCGACCGGGCCGGCAACGGCTTTCACGTTCATTTCAGCCTGATCGACGGCGAAGGGCGCAACGTCTTCGATGACGGCACCGACCAGGGTTCTGAGACCATGCGCCATGCGGTCGGCGGCCTGCTTGCGGCAATGGCCGAAAGCACGCTGGTGTTCGCGCCGCACTTCAACTCCTACCGCAGGCTGCGCCCGAGATCCTATGCGCCGACCGCAGTCGCCTGGGGTTATGAGAACCGTATGGTCGCGATCCGCATTCCCGGCGGGCCAACCGGTGCGCGCCGCATCGAGCATCGCGTTTCGGGAGCCGACGCCAATCCCTATCTGGTGCTAGCGGCCATATTGGGCGCCGCACTGACGGGCATTGAAAGACAAATATCGCCAGGCGATCCGATCGGCACCGACGGCCAGGGACTTCCGCCGGCAAAGCTGCCGCCGGACTGGGCGTCGGCGATCGCCGCCTTCGAGAGCGGGACGCATGTGGCGGAGATTTTTCCAGCCATCCTGCGCGACTCCTTCGTTGCCTGCAAACGCCAGGAATTGAACACGTTCGCGCTCAATGTCAGCGATTTCGAGATCGAGACATACCTCGAAAGTGTTTGAGGCCCGATTGCCCCAGCGGCATTGGTTCCGGCCGATTTTCGAGCAGCCGCAAAGCACTTGCGGTGGGGTCGCTAACCGGGCATAAACATGATGGTCATGTATTATGGCTGGGATCACAGGACTTGACCTTCGTTGCGCGCATGGAAAGCCGGATTGAGGGCTTTTCAGTCATTGGCGACCTGAAATGGCATGTCTGGGACGGCGTGGTCGCCGACCTCTGGGATGTCTCATGCGGTGACAAGGCCGAAGGCTATTACGTCTCTCCCGACCCCCGGCTGTTCGTCGCGCTCGATGTGGATGGCGATGGCGCTTTCTTCGTCGAAGACGCCAAGGGCGAATTGCGCCGCCACGACCAGGCTTTTTCCATGGCCTACATACCGGCCGGCGTGCCGATCCGCGGCCGGGTCGAGGGGCTGCGGCGGATCCGGCATCTCGACCTGCATTTCGACGCCGCAGTGCTGACGCGCCGCTTCGGCCGCAGCCTTGACCACGAGGCCTTGCGGATGTCGCGCTTCCAGTTTCGCGACGACCGGATCGCCATGCTTGCCGGCCTGATCGCCGCCGAATGCGGCAGCGACCGGCCCCTGCATGATCTCTATGGCGAGGGTCTGCTCAATGCCTTGTTCGCAAGCCTGTTCCAGATCGACCGGCCTGATACCCTTAGGCGGCGGTCGCCGCTGTCGCGCCGCAAGCTGCGCCTCGTCACCGACTACATCGACGCGCATTGCCTGGAAAGGATCCGGCTTGCCGACCTCGCCGCGCTGACCGGCCTGTCCGAAACCGCGATGAGTCACGCCTTCAAGGCGGCGACGGGCGTGCCGCCGCATCGTTGGCAGATGCAGGCGCGGGTCGACAGGGCCAAGGCCATGATGGCGCGTGGCACCGCTTCACTTGGCGACATCGCCGAGGCAACGGGTTTTTTCGACCAGGCGCATCTGACGCGTGTGTTCAAGTCGATTGTCGGCGTGACACCCGGCGCCTGGATGAGGAGCACCAGTCGCCAGTGACATTTCCGCAACATCACACCGCGATGTCCCTCGTTTGGACAAGAATGGACAAACCGCCCAATTCCGTCCAATGACCAGCAGATAAGTTGAGATAAATAATCAGGTATCTCAATATCGACAGGCGGGGACTTTCCTGATGAGCAGAACTTACCTGATGAAGGCGCTTCTGGCGGCCAGCGTCGCCGCAGCCGCGATGATCCCGCCAATGGCCGCGTTGGCGCAGTCGGTGCAAACCAGCACCCAGCTTGAACCGGTGGTGGTCGAGGGCGAGGCCGGCGATGGCGCGACCGGACCGGTTAAAGGCGTCGTCGCCAAAAAAAGCAGGACCGGCTCCAAGACGGCGACCGACATCAAGGATATCCCACAATCCGTGTCGGTGGTCGGACGTCAAGAGATCGACGACCAGGGCGCACAGAAAGTCGACGAGGCCTTGCGCTACACGGCCGGGGTGTTCGCACAGCCCTTCGGCCCGGACAGCGACACCAACTGGCTGTTCATCCGCGGTTTCCAAGCCACGGCTGATGGCACCTACATGGATGGGCTGCAACTGTTCAGCTACGCCTTTGGCGGCTTCTACGTCGACAGCTTCGGCCTCGAGCGAGTCGAAGTGCTGAAAGGGCCGGCCTCCGTACTCTATGGCGGCAGCAATCCCGGCGGCCTCGTCAACTATGTCAGCAAGCGACCGGATGGCAGGCAGCGCTATATCGAGACCGGCGTCAACGATGCCGGCAATGTCTATCTGGGCTTCGACATCGGCGACGTCGACGGCAATGGTGTTGTCAGCTACCGGGTAACGGGCAAAGTCGCCGGCGGCGACACCTACAGCGATTTGCAGAATGGCTGGCGCGGCTTCATTTCGCCCAGCATCACCTGGCAGCCCGACGAGCAGACCAAGCTGACGGTACTGGCCAACTACAGCCACATCGACGAGAACCACAATGGCGGCAGCTTCCTGCCTTACATCGGCACTGTAACGGATCGGATTATCGGCGGCGTGAATTACGGTCGAATCGACCCAGATGCCAATTTTACCGAGCCGAGTGTCGATCTCTACAAGCGCGAGCAAGGTTCGATCGGCTACGAGTTCGAGCACACTTTCGACAACCAATGGACGGTGCGTTCCAACATGCGCCTCAGTGCGGCCTCGATTAATGAAGTCAACGTCTACGCCAACGGGTGGGCGAGCGCGACGCAGCTCAATCGCATCAATTTCGGTCACGATACCGACGCCACGACATTCCTGTCGGACCTGCAGATCGAGGGCAAGGTGGAGACAGGCGCTGTGGAACACACGCTGCTGGCCGGCATCGACTACAAATATTACAACATCGACCAGGTGCAATCGTCGGCGCTCTTCGGCACAACCCCTCCCATTGATGCTTTCGACCCAATCTACGGCGCGCCACTGACGCCACGAGTCAGCTACCTCAATCAGGACTTGACCCAGAAGCAGCTCGGCTTCTACGCGCAGGACCAGTTGCGCTTCGGCGACGGCTGGCTGGTGACGCTGAACGGCCGTTACGACCGTGGCTGGCTCGACGCCGACAATCGGCCGACATATTACTCGGCGAGTTCCAGCACGCAGAACCAGACTGTCGGCGACTTCTCCGGTCGCGCGGGCCTCGCCTATGAGTTTGCCAATGGCGTAACCCCCTATGCCAGCATTGCCACCTTCTTCAACCCGCTCATCGGCACCGACGCCAACGGTAATCTGTTCAAGCCGGAAGAGGGCGTGCAGTACGAAGTCGGCGTCAAATATGTGCCGACCTTTGTCGATGGCCTGTTCACCCTGTCGCTTTTTGACCTGACCCGTCAGAATGTACCGTCGAACGTTACTTTCTTCACGCAGTTGCAAACCGGCGAAGTGCGCTCACGCGGTATAGAACTGGAAGGCAAGGTCAACGTCACCGAGGATTTCCGGCTCACCGGCGCTTTCACCGCCTATGACATCGATATCACCAAGGACGCCAACCCGGCGCTGATTGGCAAGACGCCGTTCATCGTGCCAGAGGTGATGGCCTCCGCCTCAGTCGACTATACTTTTCGTGGCGGCTGGTACGACGGCATCTCGATCGGCGGCGGCCTGCGCTACGTCGGCTCCTCATGGGCAGACAACGCAAACAACAACAAGGTTCCAGCTGTCACGCTGGCCGACTTGAAGCTTGGCTACGACAAGGAGACCTGGGGTGTCGATCTGAACATCACCAATCTGTTCGACAAAACCTATGTCTCCAGTTGTCAGACCACCACTGTCGAAGCCTGTTCTTATGGCGAAGGCCGCTCATTCAAGCTGAAGGCGCATACGACTTGGTAGCCATGTGCCGAATCCGCCAGTGATGATCCATCTGCCCAACAGACGGCAGGTGCTTGCGCTGGCGGCCGCGGCATTGCTGCCACCGGTCGCCGCCAGGGCGGCGGCGATGCGCGTTGCCGCGATCGACTGGGGCATGCTGGAGACGTTGCTGGCGCTCGGCATCGAGCCGGTGGCGGCGACCGAACTGATCCAGTTCCGCAAGATCGCGGTCGAGCCGGCGGTTCCTCAATCGGCAACCGATCTCGGGCTGCGCGGCGCGCCCAATTACGAGCTGCTGCGCATCGTCGCGCCTGATCTCATCGTGATCTCCAATTTCTACGAATACCAGCGCCCGATGCTCGAACGCATCGCGCCGGTGTTTGCGCAAACGGTCTACGAGGCCGGCGTGCCACCTTATGCGCTCGCCGAGGCGGCGACACTGGCCCTGGGCGAAAAGCTGGGACGGCAGGCCGAGGCGAAGCGCTACGTCGATGAGACGGCGGTCGAGATCACGCAGCTTGGCGCCACCTTGCCCCCCTCCCCCGCGCGGGTCTTCGTCATCAGTCTCGGCGATAGCAGGCATTTTCGAGCCTTTGGCCGCGATTCCATGTTCGGCGATGTGCTGACGCGTCTCGGCCTGGTCAATGCATGGACCAACGAGACGAGCTACAGCGCGGCGGCACCCGTCGGACTGGAGGCGCTAGCGCGCGTGCCCGAGGCGTCGATCCTGATCGTTTCGCCACTGCCGGCAGATGTCGGGCGTTCGCTTCCTACAAATGCCTTGTGGAACGCGCTACCCGCTGTCCGCCAGGGGCGTGTTGCTGTGCTGGATCCGGTCAACCATTTCGGTTGCCTGCCATCGGCACGCCGCTTCGCGCGTCTGGCGACGGCCGCCCTTGCCGGGCAGAGCCATGGCTGAGCGCACCATAAGCGATCGCACCGCGACGAGTGCCGCGCTGTCGCCAATCGCCCTGTGGAGCTTCCTGGCGGCGCTGGCCGCGCTCCTCTTCGCATGGCGCGTCGGCATGCAATGGCCGGCCGCACCGCCGGGCGACGGCATTGATCTCGACAGCGTCATCCTGGTCTACAGCACGCTGCCGCGCGCCGCCGTGGCGGTGCTGGCCGGCGCGGTGCTCGGCCTGTCCGGCCTGCTGTTGCAGCATGTGCTGCGCAACCCGCTGGCCGAACCGTCGACGCTCGGTATTTCGGCCGGCGCGCAACTGGCCATGACGATCGCCTCGCTTTACGCACCGCTGCTGATGGAGCGGTCGCAGGGCCTGGTCGCCTTCGCCGGTGGCATCGCCGCGGTGCTGCTGGTGCTGGCATTGACCTGGCGGCGCGGGCTGGAACCGGTCTCCGTCGTGCTCGCCGGGATGATGGTGGCGCTGACCGCCAGTTCCGTGAGCGCGGCGCTGATCCTCGCCAATGGCGAGTACCTGTTTTCGCTGTTCATCTGGGGCGGCGGATCGCTGGTCCAGCAGGACTGGGAGCCGACCATCGCGCTGACGATCAGGCTGGCGGCCGGTGCGGTTGCCGCATTGATGCTGCTGCGGCCGCTGACCATCCTTGGTCTCGACGATGCCTCGGCACGCGGCCTGGGCGTCGCCCGTCACTCAAGCCGCTTTCTCATCATCGCGCTTGCCGTGTGGATGGCGACGTCAGTCGCGGCAGAGGTTGGCGTCATCGGGTTCGTCGGTCTTGCAGCCCCGGCGCTGGCCACGCTTTCGGGCGCCCGCACACTGCGCCAAAAACTGATCGCCGCGCCACTGATCGGCGCCGTGCTGCTGTGGCTGACGGACGGGCTGGTACAGCTGGCCGCCGGTTCCGGTGGCGAACGCATTCCGACCGGTGCCGGCACCGCCCTGCTCGGCGGTCCGTTGCTGCTGTGGCTGTTGCCGCGGCTGCGCCTTTTCGAATGGCCGCATCTCGGCTCCAACGGGGCAGCACCGCGCAAGGCCAGCCGGCCCTGGCTGATCATCCTGCTTCTGTTTGCGCTGGCGCTTGTCGCTGCCATCGCGGCGCTTGTCGTCGGGCGCGGCCCGGACGGCTGGTCTATTGCTGGGGGAGACCTGTTAACCGACCTCGCCGCGTGGCGCGCGCCACGGATCGGCGTAGCGGCTGCCGCCGGCGCCATGCTCGCGGCTGCCGGCGTCGTCATCCAGCGGGTCACCGGCAACCCGCTGGCAAGCCCCGAAGTGCTGGGGGTCGGCACCGGCGCCGGTGCCGGCCTGACAGCCGTGCTGATGGTCAGCGCCACGGCCAGTCTCGGCTGGCAGCTCGCCGGCTCAGCCCTGGGCTCACTGGCGGCCTTGGTTGCCATGCTGGCCCTTGCCGCACAAGCAAAGTTCGGTGCCGAGCGGCTGCTGCTTGCCGGTATCGCCATGAGCGCGCTGTGCAGCGCCGCGATCACCGCGTCGATCGCCATGGGCAACGCGCAGTCCTACATTCTGTTGCGCTGGCTGAGCGGCTCGACCGGCCAGGCGTCGGCGCTCGATGCAGGGCTGGCAATCGCCTGTCTGTTGCCGCTGACGTTGCCGCTGTTCCTTGCCGCCCGCTGGCTGGACATCCTGCCGCTCGGGTCCGACAGCGCACGCGGGCTGGGCGTGCCGGTTGCCGGCGGACGGCTGATGCTGATCGTCGTTGCCGCGCTGCTGACCGCGCTGGCCGCCATGGTCGTCGGGCCATTGAGCTTCGTCGGCCTGATCGCGCCGCACCTCGCCAGGTTGGTGGGGTTTTCGCGTGCCCGCGTCCATCTCGCCGGAGCGATGCTTCTGGGCGCCCTGCTGATGATCGTCTCGGACTGGCTATCGCGCATGGCGGCCTTTCCCTACGAACTGCCCGCGGGCCTGTTCGCTTCGCTGCTTGGCGGGCCGTATCTCGTCTACCTGCTTGCCAAGGGCGTGCCGCGCCAGGGCTGACAGGTGCCGAAATGCTATGAGGTTCTATCCATAGGGCTAGGCCAGTGCGGCCAAGCTGGCGCGCATCGATCGGTCATGTTCCGGCAGCCGCGATACGGTCGGCAGGCCGCGGGCTTCCTGGGCGCCGAAGCCCAATCGGTTCAGACAGGCTCGCGCCAAGGCCGCATTGCTGTCGATGACGACCAATCCAGTGATATCGTTGAGGCTGGCGGCCACCACCGACAGTTCGGTGCAGCCGAGCAGGGCTGCATCGGCGCCGGCCGCTTGCGCGATGTCGAGCGCGCGCTCGGTTTCAACCGCCGCATCAGCGATCGAACCCGCCTTGACGAGGCTGATCGCGCTGTCGACGCAGGCCTGAAACTCGGTGTTCGCGGGAAGGCAGAGCTCAAATCCCGCTGCCGACATCCTGTCCTGATAGAAGCCGGAGACCAGCGTGCCTTGGGTGGCGAGAACAGCAACCCGGCCCTGATCCAGGCTGCGACGCGTCTCCGTCACCACAGCATCTCCGATATGGATGATTTCCGCGCGCGAATTCGCCGCCAGTTGGCCGTACCAATGGTGGGCGGTGTTGCACGGCATCGCGATGCGGGCGACGCCGAGCGCATTGAGCGTCGCGACCGCGGCTTTCAAAGGCGCCAGCGGCCCGTCATGGCCGGCAAGGATGGCTTCGGTCCTGTCGGGCAGCTGCGGGACACTGAGGATCACGGCAGGCACATGTTCGTTGTCCCTGAGCGCCTGGGTCATCCGGGTCAGCTTGAAGTAGAAATCAGCCGAAGCAAGCGGCCCGAGACCGCCGATAATGCCGAGCTGGGGACGGATGCTGTCGTCGATCATCTGACGGGCTCGGCTTCGAGCTGGTCCGAGGCGGCGTCAGTCTGCGTCGTCTCCCTGTGGCTGGGAGCGATCATTGCCGTGCTCGCCGCGACGGTGCAAACGCTGGCCAGCGTCATGAACGTGTCCACGGCCGCATCCACAGCGACGAACAGGACGAACGCAGCCTCGAAGGGAAGCTTCAGGTATCCGCAGACGATGGACATCTGCGACAGGATGAGCAGGCTGCCCATGCCGCCGGTGGTGAGCGCGAGAAGCGCTGAGATGATGCCGACGAGCACGAGGTCCGAGACTGCAAGCTGGTGGCCGTAAAGCTGGGCGATGAAAAGCGCACCCGAGGTGTAGAGCAGCGCTGGGCCTGTACGCAGCAATGCCGCCTGCAACGGCACGAGCAGTTCGACCACCACCAGGCTGAACCGCAGGCGCTCGCTCAAAAGGTTGATGACCCAAGGGAGCGAGGCGACCGTAGAGCGTGTGGTGATGGCCACCATGAGAAGGGGCTGGCAGGTCTTGATCGTGGTCCAGTAGCTTCGTCGCGACCGGATGGCGATAATGGCAAAAGCCCCGGCAACGAATATGAGGCAGGAAAGGCCCATCACCAGCAGGTAACCGCCCATCAGTGTGAGCGGCTTGGTTCCAGTCGACGCGGTCTGGTCCGCGATCAGGATGAAGGTTGCAAAGGGCAACCCCCAGATGAACCAGTTGGTGAGCACCGTGCAAGCCCGGTAGACGG
Organism: Mesorhizobium sp. M0715; assembly: GCF_040320355.1. NCBI lineage: Bacteria > Pseudomonadati > Pseudomonadota > Alphaproteobacteria > Hyphomicrobiales > Phyllobacteriaceae > Mesorhizobium > Mesorhizobium sp. M0715. The sequence goes on from NZ_JAMYPL010000006.1 coordinate 123,031, forward strand.
CGTTGAGCGCCTGGGTCAGGCTCATGGACGAGGGCTGGGGAATCTTCCCCATCGCGAGCCCGAAAAGCAGGCAGAACAGCAAAACCTGGATGGTCTGGCCCGAGGCCAGCGCGTTGAAGACGTTGTTCGGCACCAGGTCGAGCAGGATCGAGTGCCCGCCATTGGGATCCCCATTGGAGGGCGGCGGCTGGAACGGGAAGGCGAGATCGGTGGACACGCTGCCTTGCGAATTGATGAACTCGCCAAGCTCGATACGCGACTGGGGATTCTCGATCTGGCCCGGCTGCAGGATCAGCGACAAGGTGCCACTCACCAGCACGCTCAGGAACGACACGACCAGCACGGCAATACCCACCTTGCCGAGGTAGCGGACCGATTTCGGGTCCTGGACCATCGCCGTGATGGAGAAGATGACCGACGAGACCAAATAGGGCAGGACGACCATCTTGAGGAAATTCAGGTAGAGCTGTGCGACAGGGCTGATCGCATGGGCAAAATCTGGATAGTAGAGGCCGCACAGGATCCCTGCAGCAATCATCGCGATCGTCGTCACGGGTGATCGCAGTATGCGCCTGGCCATCAGGCGCCAATCGAAAGGCAGGGGTCCGGCTAACTCGGAGATTGCCATGTCAGGCTTTGCTCCCCTGGCGATAGCGGGCGATGATCTCGTCCGTGCTGAGAACCTGCTGACCCCGCGCGAGATCGAGATACAGATCGACAAAGGCTGCGAGATGCGGATTGTCCGGCCGCACGCCGACTGCGATCGTATCGACCTTGTCGGTCAGCGTGATGGAGCGCGCTACGACCGTCATCGACGGATCGTCGACCATCAGCTTCTTGATCTCGAAATCATCGCGATAGGCCATGTCGATCGTCCCGTTTCGGATCGCATCGATGATCAGATCCCAGCTTGCCAAGCGGTGGATTTGCGCATGCGGGAAAGTCGTGGCCGCATAAGTGGCGAATGAAGAGCCCTCGATCACGCCAAGATCGCCTGAGAAATCACGGACGATCCCTTCGGGCGGCTTGCCTTGCGCGATACGCGCCAGGTTGAGGCGGTTGGCGATCAGCCCTTGCCGCAGCATGGCGTAGGGGCGCGAATAGATGATCGACCGGCCGCGCTGAAGCGTCCGGCTGAGCTTGCCAATCGCCAGGTCGGCCTGTCCGGAACTGACCTGTTTCACAATATCGTCGAACGTTGCGGCGGATCGGTCGAACACCGGCTCGACGCCAAGCGCCGCGGCGATGCCGTGGGCCAGTTCCATGTCTATGCCATCGTCCCCCGATCCGTCGGCCGGGAAGAACGGATTGGAAGCGAAGGCCGGCATTGCGATGCGCAATGCATCGCCGCTCGCGATAGGTTGAGGGGCGTTCTCCGCCTGCTGTCCCGGAGTGCTGGCTGCGCGGGCTTGCGAGATCAGCAACCCGCCGCTCCCGGCCGCAAGCAGTGTACGACGTGTAACCGGCATGCGCGTTCTCAATTAACCCGGGAAAGCCAGCAACATGCACAACCGACGTTAAACAAACGTATATATTACACTGTGCCTTTTTATGCATTGGATAAGCAGCTTAGCGCCACAAAACATGAGCAGCGCCTAACATACAAGGAATGGCGGAAGGATCGCGATACTTCCCGCCCGCCGATCAGCTGGCCCTCAGGCGATCAGCTTTACTGTCAAAACGTCTCAATCCACGGTCGCAACTCAAGCTCCGAGCTCCAGGCGCTGCGATGCTGGCGATGGGTTGTGAGATAGGCCTCGGCGATAGCGTCCGGCGACAGGCGGCGGTCCTGTCGGTCGGGATCGGCTGCCTGTCCGGGCGCCTCGATCTGGCCGTCGATAATGAAGTGGGCGACGTGGATGTTCTTCGGGGCGAGTTCGCGGGCCATGGACTGCGCCAGGCCGCGCAGGCCGAATTTCGGCATGGCAAAGCCGGCCGAGCCGGGAAAGCCCTTCACACTGGCGGTGGCGCCGGTGAACAGGATCGAACCGGATCCCCGGACAAGCAGCCGGCGCGCCGCCTGCTGGCCGACCAGGAAGCCGCCATAGGCGCCGACCAGCAATGCCTGTTTGACCGCTTCGGCATCGAGCTCGGCGATCGGGCCGCGTGTGCGTGCGCTGGCGTTGAACACCACGAGCGCCAGCGGGCCGGCCTTGTCGGCGGTGTCGAACAGCCTGGCGACGGACGCAGCGTCGGCGACATCCGTCTCAACGGCCAGCGCACCGGTCTCATCGACCAGAGCGCCCAGCTTCTCGACGTTGCGGGCGGCCAGAACCACGCGAAAGCCTTCCCGGGTGAGAAGGCGCGCAAGCGAGGCGCTCAGACCAGCGCCCGCGCCTGCAATAACGGCCACATCGGATGTCATGATTTTCTCTCCCTTGCGGATTTCGGCGGAAGCGTTTCGCCAGATCGAGCAAGGTCGCGCCTTCGCGCATGATAGGCAAGAGGTGGCATTGCCGCTGTGTTGAGCCCAAACGACCGCAGAACCGGCGTTGCGCGGTCCAGCATCGCCTGTGGCGCTACGAAGGCCGCTCGGCCTTCAGCAACGAGACCGCCACTTCGAAAGTGGCAAGGCTTGGACCTTGCCCGCCAACCGGATTCATCCGACCGACATTTTGACGGTAGAATCGTTAGGCTTCGTAAAGCTGTCGGCGATCTCATCAATGGGGACTGGAGCATGGTCCCGAAAAGTGGGAAACGGTTTTCGGAAAAGATCATGCTCAACGAGGAAACGACCATGGAACCAATCTGGGCTATCGGCCTGATGACCGGCACGGTGCTGGACGGCAACATCGACGTCGCGCTGATCAAGACCGATGGCGAGCAGATCGAGGATTTCGGCACATATCGGCTGATGCCCTATCCCCCATCTATCCGCTCCCTGCTGGAAGAAACGCTGACGCAGGCGCGGGCGTGGAATTTCGTCGGGCCGGAGCCGGCGATCTTCCGCACCGCAGAGCAAGCCCTGACGCGCGCGCAGTCGGCGGCCGTCAAGGAGTTGGTCGAAGGCTATGGCATGACGATGGCCGATATCGGCATCGTCGGTTTTCACGGCCAGACCGTGCTGCATCGCGCGCCGCAAATCGGACGTCTCGGCCAGACAAGGCAACTTGGTGATGGCGAGCTGATGCACAGCATATTGGGCACCAAGGTTGCCTATGATTTCCGTTCGGCCGACATGCGCGCCGGCGGGCAAGGCGCGCCACTGGCCGCAGCCTATCACACCGCGCTGATGCGCAGCGCCGGCGCCAGCGGCGAGGTGGCAGTGCTCAATCTGGGCGGCGTCGCCAACGTCACCTGGTGGGACGGCGCCGACAATGTCATCGCCTTCGACACTGGACCGGCCAACGCGCCGCTGAACGATTTTATCAAGTTGAAGGGGCTCGGCGAGATGGACCGCGATGGCGCGCTTGGCCGTGCGGGAACGGTCGACGAGGCTCGGCTCGCCAAGCTGTTGCAGCACCCTTATCTCAGCAAAGCCTATCCCAAATCGCTGGACCGTTTCGACTTCGGCGCCGCGATGGCGGAGGGTCTGGACGCCGAGGATGGCGCGGCGCTGCTGACGGCCTTCACCGCAGGCGCCGTCGGCAAGGCGCTCGACCTCTTGCCAAGCCGTCCGAAAAAGCTGGTGGTCAGCGGCGGCGGTCGCCACAACCCGACCATGATGGCCATGCTGGCCAGCCGCGCCGGCGTCGAAGTGGTGGAGGCCGAAAGCCTCGGCTGGAGCGGTGACGCGGTGGAGGCGGAGTGTTTTGCTTTCCTCGCGGTTCGCGTGCTGCGCGGCCTGCCTATCAGTTTCCCGAGCACGACCGGCGCACCGCAGCCGATGCGCGGCGGAAAACTCGCAGGGTAATCAGCCAGCCAGCTTCTTCTGCAGGAAGATGCGGCTGCGGCCGACAGGGAAATCGGCAAGCGTGCCAAAAGGCTGATAACCTTGGCGCTGATAGACCTTGGCGGCGTTTGGGTTGAAGGTGTCGATCCAGGCGTTTTGACAGCCGCGCGCCATGGCTTCCTGTTCGGCGGCATCCAGCATCTGGCCAGCCATATGCTGGCCACGCAGCCGCTCATCGACCCAGAGCCATTGCACATAAAGCCAGCCCCAGGCGGTGTAGCCCGAAATGCCTGCGACGACCACGCCATCCTCGTCATGCACGAACACGGCCAGCGCCTTTCTTTCGGACGCACCGACATCGCCGTCGTTGAACGCCGTCAGACGTTCGCCGAGAAAGGCGAGTTCCTCCGGCGAGGGATTTGCCGTCGTTTCCAGTGTCGTGTTCATCGCTTTCCCGAGACAGGTTGTGGATCGGCATCGCCGCCATTGCGAAATTCGGACGCGGCAATGCCGTAGCGCTTGAGCTTGTCGTAAAAAGTCTTGCGCGGCACGCCGAGCGCGTCGATGGCGCCGCGCACGTCGCCGCCATGGTCGCGCAGCGCATCGCGGATGAGCTGCGCCTCGTAGTGGCCGACCCGTTCGGGTAATGCTGCCTCCGGCTCCGGCACGTGCGCGGGAACCGCCCTCACCTCATCGTCCGGGCCGAGACCAAGTGCGACGCGATCGGCGAAATGGGCGAGCTCGCGCACATTGCCCGGCCAGTCATGCGACTGGAGATGATCGCTGACCGCGGCATTCACCTTCGCAACCGACCGGCCGAACCGTTCCGCCGCCTTGCCGAGGAAATGCCCGAACAGCATCGGGATGTCGCCGCGCCGTTCGCGCAGGGGCGGGATGCGCAGCGTCACCACGTTGAGACGGAAATACAGATCCTCGCGAAAATCGCCGCGCTGGTCCGGCCGGCCGAGATCGACCTTGGTCGCGGCGACGACCCTCAGGTCGATGCGCCTGATGTCGTTCGAGCCAAGCGGGGTGAGGCTGCGCGTTTCGAGCACGCGCAGCAGCTTGACCTGGAGCGCCGGCGGCATGGATTCGATCTCGTCAAGAAACAGCGTGCCGCCGCTGGAATGCTCGATGCTGCCGATCCGTCGCCGCTGCGCGCCGGTGAACGCACCCGCCTCGTGGCCGAACAGCTCGCTTTCGATGACGGTTTCCGGCAGTGCGCCGCAATTCAGCGCGACGAAGGGTTTTGCGCGGCGCCGGCCCCATCTGTGCAGGAGGTCCGCCACCACTTCCTTGCCGGTTCCCGTTTCTCCTTCGACCAGCACATCGACATCCATGTCGGCGATCTGGCGCAAGGTCTCGCGCAACCGTTTGATGGCAGGCGCCTCGCCGATCAACGGCAGGCCGTCGGCCGCCAGTGCCGCCGCTTCGCGCAGCCGCCGGTTTTCCATCACCAGTCGCCGCTTCTCGCTCGCCCGCTTCAGCGCCTCGACAAGGCGGTCCCCGGCATAGGGTTTCGGGATGAAATCATAGACGCCGTCCTTGAGCGCAGCCACGGCGAGATCGACATCGCCATGCCCGGTGACCAGGATCACGGGTATATCCGGATCGATCGCCTTGATGCGATCGAACAATTGCAGCCCGTTCATGCCCGGCATGCGGATGTCGCTGACCACCACACCTTCGAAGGCCCTGTCGACGACGGCAAGTGCTGCCTCGGCGGCATCGAGTGCGGCCACGGTGAAGCCGGCAAGCTCGAGCAATTGCGTGGTGGCGTGCAGCAGGTCTGCATCGTCATCGACGAGCGCGACCAGCCCTGATCCCTCGTTCATTCTATTCGCCTCAGATCGATGGTGAAGGATGCGCCGCTGCCATTGCCGGAGGCGCTGGCGCTGCCGGGATCGAGCCGCAGCGTGCCGCCCAATTCCTGGGCGATCTCCTGCGAAATCACCAGCCCGAGGCCAAGCCCCTTCTCCTTGGTGGTCTGGAACGGCATGAACAGATTGCCGGCCGCTTCCGGCCCGAGACCGGGACCGTTGTCGCGCACCGAAATCAGCACCCTGTCGTCACGCTCGGCAAGTTCGATCTCGATGCGGGGGGCGGGCTGGTCCTTCATCGCGTCGAGCGCATTCTGCAACAGATTGACGAGGATCTGCTCCAGCCGGATGCGGCTTGCCATGACCACCGGCGAGGCATTGCCGCGCGGCTTGACGATGGTCACGCCGGAATCGCGGATGCGCCCCGACAGCAGCGACAGCGCACCGTCGATCGCCTCGCGCACCGGCAATGGCGAGGCGGCGACGCCTGGCCGGCGGGCGAAGGTGCGCAAGGTGCTGGTGATCGCGCCGATGCGTTCGGTCATCGACACGATCGACGTCAGATTGCCGCTGGCCGGTTCGGTCTTGCCGCTGTCGAGAAAGCGGCCGGCGTTCTCGGCATAGGTGCGGATCGCGGCGACCGGCTGGTTGATCTCATGCGCCACGCCGGCCGCGATCTGGCCGAGGATGGACAGCCGGTTGGCCTGGGCGAGGTCGTCACGCAACCGGCGGACCTTGGCCTCGGCATTTTCACGCTCGGCGATTTCACCGGCAAGTGCGGTGTTGGAGCGTGTCAGCTCGGCCGTTCGCGTGCTGACCCGGCTCTCCAGTTCGGCATTCATGCGCGCCAGCGCTTCCTGCCTCAGCCGGCGCGTGCGCCGGCGGCGCGTGAGCACGTAGGCAAGCAAGCCCGTCAGCAGCAGCCCGAGCACCGTGGTCAGGCGCGCCGTATTGGCGGCAGACGAGAGGGCAGCGTCGGCAGGCGTCAGCAGCCAGAGACGCCAGCCGGGAACCGCACCGGGCAGATCCTGCACCACCTCGACGAACTGGCGCGGTTTTCCGGCGCTGTCGATTGTCGCCAGGCCGTCCCCGGCGCCGCGCCGTATCGGCAGGGGTTCGAAACCGGCATCGGCCAGCTGAAGCTGGTCATGGGCGGCGGCGGCGTCTTCGGCGGAGAGCCGCGCCAGCGCGTGAAACCGCCATTCGGGCTGGCTGGTGGCAAGCACGACGCCGTGTTCGTCGGTGACGAAAACGAGGAAGCCGCTGGAGCGCCAATTGGCTTCGACGCCGTCGAGCTCGACCTTCAACACCGCGACGCCAAGCGGCTTGCCGTTATCGTCGACGCGGCTCGAAAGGTATAGGCCCGGCCGTCCGCTGATCGTGCCGAGTCCGTATTGGCTGGCGGCGCCGTTGGCCATCGCCTCCCTGAAATAGTGACGAAAATTATAGTCGATGCCGACAAAGCTGGTCGGCTCGCCGGCATTGCTGGCTGATATGGCGATGCCCGCCGTGTCGATGACATAGATGGCGGACGCCGAGGCATCGCCGGCGATCGCCTTGAGCTTCTCGTTGAGGGCCGCTTCTTGCATTTTTCCGGCCCGGCGCAGCGCCCCGCGCACCGCATCGTCGCGGGCCAGGACCAACGGCACCAGACGCTGCTTTTCGATTTCGCCGGTCAGGGTTCCGGCCGCCAGCGGCAGAGCGGCAAGTGCAGTGTCACGCAGATTGCCGGCAGCCTGGCCGGAGGCAATGCGCCCGGCGATGACGATCGCGCCGGCCAGGACGGCAAGCGCGACGAGCACGACAAGCCAGCGGCCATTGCGCAGCCGGGCCACCGCCTCACGCAGCAACTCACGGCCGGCAAACCCTTGGAGTTCGCTATCGGTGCCTGCTTGCAGCGTCTGCCCTCTCCTTTTGCTCGCAGCCTTGCGGCCAGTGTAATGCGAAAATCCGCCCAGGCAAACGCCGTCTGTGCGGAAATCCGCACAGGCATTGCCCGCATGGCCTCTGACAAAGGCGGAATTGCCGGGATTCCAGCCTTTCCCCGATCTGGCACGACGCTTGCAAAAGTCCTGGCTAGCGGCGCGCGACCGGAACGCCGCGATGGGAGAAGTCACGCAGGGCGGTGCATTCCGCCCTATCCGGCCAGGGAGAGTTCGATGCACATCGCAGACCATTCAGGCGCGTCTTCCGCGCAGCGCAAGCCTTTCTATGCCCAGCTCTACGTGCAGGTGCTCGTCGCGATCACCGTCGGCATCCTGCTCGGCCATTTCTATCCGTCCGTCGGCGAGAGCATGAAGCCGCTCGGCGACGCCTTCATCAAGCTGGTCAAGATGATCATCGCCCCGGTCATCTTCCTGACCGTGACGACGGGCATAGCCGGCATGAGCGACCTGCAGAAGGTCGGGCGTGTCGCCGGCAAGGCGATGCTCTACTTCCTCACCTTCTCGACGCTGGCGCTGATCATCGGCCTCGTGGTCGCCAATGTCGTGCAGCCGGGTGCCGGCTTCAACATCGACCCAGCGACGCTCGACGCCTCGACCGTCAACACCTACGCCGCCAAGGCGCACGACCAGTCGGTCACCGGCTTCCTGATGAACATCATCCCGTCGACCATCGTCGGCGCCTTCGCCGACGGCGACATCCTGCAGGTGCTGTTCTTCTCGGTGCTGTTCGGCATTGCGCTGGCGCTGGTCGGCGACAAGGGCACGCCCGTCCTCAACTTCCTGCAGGCGCTGACGACACCGATCTTCAAGCTGGTCAGCGTGCTGATGAAGGCAGCCCCCATCGGCGCCTTCGGCGCCATGGCCTTCACCATCGGCAAATACGGCATCGGCGCGGTCATCAACCTCGCCATGCTGGTCGGCACCTTCTACGTGACCTCGTTTCTGTTCGTGTTCGTCGTGCTGGGCGCGGTCTGCCGCTACAACGGCTTCTCCATCCTGTCGTTGATCCGCTACATCAAGGAAGAGCTGCTTCTGGTGCTGGGCACCTCCTCGTCTGAAGCCGCCCTGCCCTCGCTGATGGAAAAGATGGAGAAGGCCGGCGCCAAGCGCTCGGTGGTCGGCCTGGTCATCCCAACCGGCTATTCCTTCAACCTTGATGGCACCAACATCTACATGACCTTGGCGGCGCTGTTCATCGCACAGGCGACCAACATCCACCTGTCGATGGGTGACCAGATCCTGCTGCTGCTGGTGGCCATGCTTTCCTCCAAGGGTGCCGCCGGCATCACCGGGGCCGGCTTCATCACCCTTGCGGCGACGCTTTCGGTGGTTCCGGCGGTGCCGGTCGCTGGCATGGCGCTGATCCTCGGCGTCGACCGCTTCATGTCTGAATGCCGGGCGTTGACCAACTTCGTCGGCAATGCTGTCGCCACGCTGGTGGTGGCGCGCTGGGAAGGCGAACTCGACGAGGCCAAGCTGGCGAGGGCGCTGGCGGGCACGGCCGACGATAGCCTGCCGGCGGACGTTGTTCCCGCCGAGTAATGACGCGCGGTCAATGCGTAAAAGGCCGGAGGCGTGCTGCCTCTGGCCTTTGTCATGCAGGTCGCAACGTCAGACCGTGCCGGTCTTGCTCAGCGGTGTCCGGAAACGTGCTTGGGCCAACAGGCATGCGGGCTGCCAAAGTGCCGCCGTCGTCGAACAGCACAAGGCTGGCGGCGCCGACGAGCCCGGCATGGCGGCCGAGCTGGGCCTGAACGACCGGCACGTCGCGATAGGCGCGCATGGCCCGTTGCCTGATGGTCGCCTCGATGGTCGGCAGCATCAGGTCGAGCCCATTGGCGATGCCGCCGCCAACGACCAGCACATCGGGCGAATAGAGATGCAGGAGATTGGTGAAGCCAACACCCAGCCAGCGCGCTTCCTCCTCCAGCAAGGCCGAGGCAAGAGCGTCCTGCAGCCGTGCCGCCTCGACGACATGGCGGCCGGTTACCTCCGCGTCCGCTGACAAGCGTCGCAAGGTAGAGCCGTCTCCGGCTGCCGTGGCGGCGCTGGCGCGGCGGCCAAGTGCCGTTCCCGAGGCGATGGCCTCGAAGCAGCCAACGACACCGCATACGCAGCGCTCGCCTTCATTGGTGATGGTCATGTGACCGATCTCGGCGGCAAGGCCACGGCGGCCATGCAGGATGCGGCCGTCGACGACGACACCACCGCCAATGCCGGTGGAAACCGTGACGAAGACCAGCGAGCCCGCACCATGGCCGGCACCGAAACGCCATTCGCCGAGCGCCGCGGCATTGGCGTCGTTCTCCAGCCGCACCGGCAGGCCGAGCCGCCGCTCGAGGATGTCGGCAAGCGGCACGTCCAGCCAGCCGGCGAGTGTCGGCGGGCCGACGGCGATGCCGGCCAGCGGATCGAGCGGTCCCGGCGCACCGACGCCGACGCCGACGATCGAGAGTGCCGGCGCCTCGGCGTGGACTGTCGCCGCCAACGCCTCGATCTGGCCGATCACCACATCGGGACCGGCCTGCGCCTGCGTCGGCACCGCCGCGAATGCCAGGATCTTGCCGTCGCGGTCGACCAGGGCGACACGAAGCTCCGTCCCGCCAAGATCGATCGCAAGGGCGGCTTCTGATGTCATGCCGCGACCTTCAAGCCGTGCAGCCAGCCGAGGCGGCCGGCGAGGTCCTTGTCACCGAAGGCGAGCGAACCGAGAACCACGGTTTCAGCCCCGGCGGCACGCAGCGACGGCACGGTCTCGTGGCGGATGCCGCCATCGGCCGCCAGAACCACCTGTGCCTCACGGCCGGCCTTTCTCAGGATGGCGCGGGCAGCGCCCAGCCTGTCGCAGGCCTTGTCCGACAGGCTCTGTCCCTTGACGCCGATTGCGGTTCCAAGAAGCGTCACGAAGGCGACTTCCGGGGCAAAGGCCGTCACCGCTTCCACAGGCGTCTCCAGCCTGAGTACGACGCCGGCCTCGGCGCCGAGCTCCCGCGCCAGCCGCACGGCGCGCAATCCGGCCTCGCCATTCTCGGCATGGACGCTGATCATGTCGGCGCCGGCCTCGATGAACTGGCGCGTCTGCGCCTCGACGATTGCTTCATCGACCATCAGATGGACGTGGATGGGTTTCGCCGTCAGCCCGGCGATGCGGGCGACAAGATCGGGAAAGAACAGGAAGGACGGGGCGAAGTGGCCGTCCGCCACATCGATATGATGAAGATCGACATAGGGCTCGATGCGCTTCAAGTCGTTTTCGAAATTGGCGAGGTTGGCCGACCACAGCGAGAATTCGGCGATCATCCGGTCGCGCGGCAATGCGGCGATGGCGGCCGGGCCTGAGAGAGGTTTCGAGATCATGACTGGTCCTGGTTGTTGAAACGATCTTTGAGGAAGCTGCCGATGGCGGCGCGGATCTCGGCGAAATGGCGCTCCTTGTCGGTGGCCTTCGGCGTCACCTCGGCAAAGGTCGCATTGGGGATGGCGTCGGCGAGGCTGCGGGCGGCGGCCAGCGGATGGACGAGATCGATGCCGCTGCCGATGACGAGCGTAGGGAACGCAAGGCTAGCGGCCGCTGCCCGCGTCACGCCAGGTCCATCCTCTGCGATCGGCTGCATCACCTCGGCGAAGACGGGTGCGTTTTCGCGCGCGAAGAAGCCGAGCAGGGAAGCAAGATTGTCCGGCGCTTCGGTGCGAAAGCGGGCGGCCGTCGCGGACGCCGCGAAGATATCTCGCGCCTCCGATAAAGGACGGCTGAGGATGAGCTCCGCCACTTCCACGTAAGGGCGCATGTTTTGCGGTGCCGCGTCGAAAGCCCAGGCAGGGCGAACAAGCACCAAACCCAGGACGCGGTCCGGGTGGCGGGCGGCAAGCTGCAAGGCAATGGCCGCACCCATCGAAATGCCGCCGGCGACGAAACGGTCGAGGCCGGCCGCATCTGCGGCGGCCAGCACATCATCGGCGAACATCGCGATCGAAAACGGGCGCTTGCTACCGGCGCCGGAACCGCCCTGCGCGCGGCATTCGACGGTCAGCCGGCGGTATGACGGGCTGTCGGGATAGTTCTGCGCGACCTGCGCTGCGTCACCGCCGAGGCCATGCTGGAAGACGACGGGAAGTCTGCCCTGCCCCGTGTCGAAGACACGAAGCGCTGCATCGTCGCGGAGCAGGATCGTCGGGGCGGCGCCCATCAGAGGAGCCTTCGTAGAAAGGCGGCGACATCGGGGGCTTCGTCGGCGGACAGCCCGTGGGTGACGAGCGATCCCTCGAAGCCGACTGCCTTCAGCCGCGCGCCGAAATCCGGGAAATCGACGATGCCTTGCCCTGATGGGGCAAAGCGGCCGTCACTATAGCGGTCCTTGGCGTGCGCCATGGCGATGTGGCCGGCGGCCTCGTCGATCGCGGCGGCAACGATGGCGCGCGCCTCGCCGGGCGTGGCGTGTTCGAACAGGTTTGCCGGATCGAGCACGATCTTCAGATGCTTCGATCCCATCTCGGCGATCAGCCGGGTCGCATCCCTGGCCGAGGTGACGATGTTGGCCTGCTCAGGCTCGATGCCGAGATCGACATTGGCACCTTCGGCCAACGCCAGCGCCTTCGCCATCTCGGCGGCCATGTCGGACCAGGCGGCCGGATCGGCATTGTCGGGATGATAGGCCCACTGATCGGCGGCGTTGCGCGAGCCGGTGCAGAGCGTGAGCAGCGGGATGTCGAGGGCAGCAGCAGCCTCGATGACGACGGCGAGACGCCGAAGGCCATCGTCGCGCACGGCTTTGTCGGGATGCGCCATGTTGTAGGTGCCCGAAAGTGCTGCAAGTGAGACACCGCTCGATTGCGCTGCGGTGCGGATGGAGGCGATGGCGTCCGCCGGCACAGCATCCGGCATCGACGGCAGGCCGGCACAGGCCAGATTGAGCTGCGTCGTCTCGTATCCCGACTGCTTCACCGCAGCCAGCACGGCGGCCGGGTCGGTGCCGGCAAAGGTCTTGGCGAAAATGCCGAGACGCATCACACCGCCCCCGAAACCGAGGCGAGTTCGACTCGCTCGCCTGATACCACCGAACGCGCGATGGCGACCATGGCGCGGATCGAGCCGATGCCGTCCTCGACATTGGCGCCGCGCATCGGCGCGCCGTTCAGCACCGTGTCGGCAAGACCTTCCAGCTGGCGGCGGAAGAAATGGCCATCGGCGCCGAGCGGCCGGCGCGATGTCGCGTCCTTCTCATGAAAAATGTCGACCTCGCTGGCGCGGAAATACCAAGGGTTGAATGTCCTGGCGATAACGGAGCCGTTCTCGCCATAGAGCTGAAAACCTTCGTGCCAGTCCATGCGCACGGCAACCGTCAGGTCGAGATGGCCGAGCGCGCCGCTGGCGAACTCGGTCTCGACGAACCAGCAATAGGCGCCGAAACGCTCGTTGAGGCGCGCGCGGACCGCAAGGATTTCGCCACACAGGAAACGCGCCGTGTCGACGAGATGCGAGCCATGCGCCAGCATGAAATATTGCCTGAGATCAGCCTTGGGATTTCCCGCTGGCTTCCTGGCTAGCCTGCTGGTGACGGGCAGCGGCTGCACGGCATCGGTGTTGGTGTAGCGATGGGTGGAATCGCAGTACCAGGCCTTCAGCGCCAGCACTTCGCCGATCTCGTCTCGAACGAAGTCGCGCGCCGCCTCCAGTGCCGGATCGAAGCGCTTCATGTGCCCGACCTGCAGGATCTTGCCCGAGCGCCTGACCGCTTCGGCCAGCGCCTCGCCTTCCTCAACCGAGGTGCCGATCGGCTTTTCACAGAGAACATGCTTGCCGGCGTTGAGCGCCCTGATCGACATCGGCACGTGATAGGCGTCCGATGTGGCGACGATCACCGCTTCCAGCTCAGGATCGGCGAGCATTGCCTCATAGTCGGAATACATCTTCTGCGGCTCGTAGGTCGCGCCCATGCGCGCAAGCAGATCGGGTGCCGCGTCGCAGATGGCGTAGAGGTCGGCATTGCCGGCCTTGGCGCAGGATTCCAGATGCGCGAACTGCGCGATGGGGCCGCAGCCGAGCACGCCGACCCTGAGGCGTCTGTCCTGTTTCTTGATCATCGTCTCGTTCTTCAGGCGCCGTAGGAGCGCATCGTCTGGCGGTTGGTCTTGACCGCGCCGGCGGGATCGGCGGCGGCCGTTTCGGATTCTTCCTCCAGCACCAGCCAGCCATTGAAGCGCGGTGCGGTGCCGGCGATCTCGATGACCGCAGGCGTGTCGCAGACGCCCTTGCCAAGCATGGCCCAGGTACCGTTGGCATCGACGTCCTTGAGGTGGATGTAGCGGATGCGGTCGCGGTGGGTGCGCAGCGTGTCGGCCATGTCCTTGTGGCCGCGCAGGATATGGCCGGTATCCGGCACCCAACCGACCAGATCGGGATCGAGCAAGGCAAAGATCGTGTCGTAGTCGGCCCGGTCGAACAGCAGCGTGTTGTGGTGCGAGCTTGGATGCACCGCGACCTGGACGCCGGTCTTGCGGCCAAGCTCGCCAGCCTCGTTGTAGACCTCTGCGGCGATGGCGAATTTGTCGTCGCGCGGACCGTCGGAGACCACCGTCGCAGAGCCCATCGACACGAGCGCGCCAGGGAAGGCGGCGGCGAAGTCGATCCAGCGTTTGGCGGTCTCGAGATCGGCGCCGATCTCCTCCTTCAGCGTAAAACCACTGTTCGAGCCAAAGGCGAAGGAAACCAGCGTCAGCCCCGACGCCTTCAGCGCGGCGGCGAACTCCTCCGGCTTGTCGCCATAATGTCCGATCATGGTGTCGGTGATCTCGATGCCGGCATAGCCACCGTCAGAGATCGCCTTCAGCAGATCGTCGGGGCCGCCGGTGAACCGGTCTCCCAGCATTTCCCAGGTGAAGGTCTGGCAGCCGACTTTGAGGTCTTTCACGTTCATCCTTTCATTCCTTGGTATCGCCTATTGCTTGATGCCACCCTGCGTCGCCGTCGGATGGACGTCCTACTTGACCGAGCCCGCGGTCATGCCGGCGAGGAAGTACCTCTGGGCAACGAGGTAGATGAGCAAGAGCGGTAGCGAGCCGAGCACACTCATTGCCATCATCTGGTTCCATTCGAAGGCGTGCTGCCCCATCAACAGCTGGATGCCGATCGGGACGGTGCGCATGGACGTTGACTTCGTCAGTGTCAGCGCAAAGAGAAATTCGTTCCAGCACAACAGGAAGGTGTAGACTGACGTCGCCACGATGCCAGGCAGTGAAATCGGGACTATCACCCGCCAAAGCGCTGTCCAACTGGTGCCGCCATCGACGGCTACAGCTTCATCGAGATCGCGGGGCAAGGTGTTCAGATACCCCGTCATTAGCAGGATCGCGTAGGGCAGCGTAAACACCAGATAAGTCAGGATCAGTGCGACATAGGTGTCGAAGATGCCGTATGAGACGACGAGCCCGAAGAAGGGGATCAAAAGTGTGATCGGCGGAATCGTCTGCGTGCTGATGATGATTGTGTTGAGGCTGCCCTTGCCGCGGAAGTTGAAGCGGCTGAACCCGTAGGCCGCCAGCAGGGCGATCAGCACCGTCAGCACAGTCACCGCTCCCGCCACGAAATAGCTGTTGAAGAAGAAGCGCAGCTTTACCGGGTCGCCAAGGATGGCTGCATACGCTTCCAGCGTAAACGCCTTTGGCAGGATGGTTGGTGGCAGGGCAAAGATTTCGGTATTCGATTTGAACGAGCTGCTCAGCATCCAGTAGATCGGAAATGCCGCGAAAAAGAGCCCCGCTGCAAGCGCTACATGGAGCGCGACGGTGATCAGCCTGTCTTTCGGCGTATGCCTTTTCCTCATGATGACTACCGAGCCTTTTGATAGCGAATATAGAACAGCGTCAGGCCGAGAGAGATCAACAAGATGACCACAGCGCTCGCCGAAGCCTGCGACAGGTTGTAGCTCGAAAACGCCAGCTTGTACGTGTAGGTGCTGAGGACCTCGGTCGAGTAGATCGGGCCACCGCCCGTCGTTATCCAGATTAATGGGAAGACCTGCATGGTCCAGATGAAGTCAAGCAGCGAGATGCTGATGATGATCGGCATCAGCTGCGGAATGGTGATGAAGATCAGCTTCTGGTAGGCTTTCGCCCCGTCGATATCGGCGGCCTCGTAGAAATCCTTGGGAATGCCCTGCAAACCCGCGAGCAGGCTGACCATGAAGAGCGGATAGCCCGCCCAGATATTGGCGAAGGTGACGGCGTGCAGCGCGGTCTCAGGCGAGGAAAACCATTCGACCTTGGAACCGATGATGCCGATTTGCATGAGTATGCTGTTCACGACACCGTTCGGCTCAAGCAGCAGGCGCCAGATCACGGCGATAATCACCGCGGTGAACAGCCAGGGCAATATGTAGAGCACGCGCAGAATATTGCGCAGCGTCGGATTGATGCGGTCGCTGTTCAGCATGAGCGCGAAGGCCATGCCAATGGTCATGTGGAAAATGACACTCATGCATGTGAAGTAGAGCGTGTGCCACAGCGAAGCCCAGAACACGGGGTCGTCGAAGATCGCCTGGTAGTGTTTCAGTCCGGCAAAGGATGGGTCACGACGCAGCACCGCGCTGTTCTGGAACGAGTAGCCAATCACCGTCACCATCGGCAGCAGCATCAGAAGCCCGATTATGAGCAGCGAGGGCGACAGATAGAGGTAGGGTGCGACCGCTCGTTTAAGCTTATGGTGGGAGCGCTTTTGCCGGGTCATGTGCCAACCTTGGGATACGCCTTCAAGAGAAGGTAAGCTTCAAAAACAGGTCCACTCAAATTGCCGATCCGTTGTTGCCGGGTGGCCTGCCCGAAGTCAGGCCACCCGGTCAAAGATAGCAAACGGGAACAGGCCGATCAGAATTTCGCCATCCAGCCCTTCTGAGCGGCGGCTGCGGCTTGTTCCGGAGATTGCTCGCCGGCGAGCATCTTTTGAGCTTGCACGTCGAACTGGGTCATCAGGTCTTCTGCCACCGGCAGGCCCGTGAACTCATTGGCGAGATAACCGGTCTTGAAGATTTCAAAAGCCTTGCCGAAAGCCTTGTCCGAGGTCACGAAATCGGGCTGGGCGTTGACGTTGCCCGGGAAGGCGTTTGCAAGCGATACGAGCTTGGCGTTCACCTTTTCACTCATCACATATTGGACGAGTTTCCAGGCCTCTTCCTGATGTTTCGAGGCAGCAGAGATGCCGATGCCCCAGGAGGCATAGGGAAGGCCGCGCTTGCCGGTATAGTTTTCCACGACCGGGACCGGGATGAGGTCGAAGTTCAGCTTGGGATTGCGCTTACGGATGAGGTTCACATGCGCGAGCGAGTCGATCATCATCCCGACGCGGTTGTTGACGAACTCCTCGACCTTTTCCTGCTCGGTCTTGGTGGCGATGCCGGGCGAGATGGTTCCGGCGTCGTTGAGAGATTTGACGAAGGTGAGCATATCCACCACCGGTTTGCCCTCAAGGTCCGGCTTGCCGTCCGCCATCATCGACTGACCCGAAGCCCAAACCCACGACATCATGTCGTTCTGGACGCCGGATGGCGTTTGCAGCGAGAGGGGCAGCACCCAGCCATACTGGTTCTTGTCGGCGATCGTCATCTTCTTGGCGGCTTCGAGAAACTCCGCACGGGTCGACGGCAGCTTGGTCACGCCTGCCTGGGCGGCGAGGTCCAAATTCACGAAGACCGGATAGACGAAAGAAGCCACGGGAAACATCACCGCCTTGCCGTCCACCTTGACGATGTCCGCGACCTGGCTCTTGTCGAAACCGCTCGCATCCATCATCGGATTCATGTCGGCGAGTGCGCTCTGCGCATTCAGATTGTTCACCCAGGCACCGTCGAGACCGACGACGTCGCTGAGCGTTCCGGTTGCAGCACCAACCGAGATCTGGTCGCGCGTGGTCGCGTAGGGGCCGCTGACCAGCGTCACTTTGATTCCTGGATTTGCGGCCTCGAAGTCATCCATGATTGCCCTGAGCGAGCCAGCCGGCAATTCGGGCTCCCACCATTGGGTGAATTCCAGCGTCGTATCCGCCATGGCGCCGGTTGCGCCAAGCAACCATGCGGCTGCGGCTATTTTCAGCATCGCGGGTTTTATACGAAACGTCATCTTCTCCTCCTTCTTTATATTCGACCGCACAATGCGGCCGATCGTCTGGTTATTCACAAGTCTTCTTATGCAGGTGCCTCACCCTCACCCGCGGGTCTTATCGCTGATATTCAGATTGCCAGATGCGTCTCGGGATCGAAGAAATGGAGCTTGGTATCATCCAGGGCCAACCTGATTTCCGAGCCGGAGCGGACTGTGCTGACCGGTTCGAATTTCGCCACCGCATTCGACGCCAGGCCGAAATCCTGCACCGCGTCGGGGTCGCCGGAGTCCACCCGGACCGCGTCGATGTCGAGATGGACGATTTGTTCGGATCCAAGTTCTTCGATCGAGGTCACCTTTGCCGGTATCGTCTGATACTTGCGGCCGGATTCGAGGCTGCTGTCATAGAGATCCTCCGGTCGTATCCCGAACACGACCTTGCGCCCCGCATACGACCTCAAGTCCGGCCTGCGGACGAAGGCTGCATCCTGCAGCCGGATGGCTAAGGCGCCGGACATCAGTTCGTCGCCCGTCAGGGTCGCCTCGAAAAGGTTCATTGAAGGAGACCCGATGAAGCCGGCAACGAAGGCGTTCACCGGCGATTCATAGAGCCTCTTGGGTGTGTCGACCTGCTGCAGCACGCCGCCTTTCAACACCGCGACCCGGTCGCCCATCGTCATGGCTTCGGTTTGGTCGTGGGTCACATATATGGTCGTTACGCCGAGCTGCTTTTGCAAACTGGTGATTTCGGCGCGCATTTGAACGCGCAGTTTCGCGTCCAGATTGGAAAGGGGTTCGTCCATGAGAAAGGCTGCCGGCTCGCGCACCATGGCGCGGCCCATGGCAACCCTTTGACGCTGTCCGCCTGAAAGGTTCGCGGGCTTGCTGTCCAGCAGAGACGTCAGTTGAAGGGTTTTGGCGATCTCGTCCACGCGCTTTTTGCGCTCGGCCTTCGGCTTGCCCGCCAGCCGCATCGAAAAGCCGATGTTTTCGAACACCGTCATATGCGGGTAGAGGGCGTAGCTCTGGAAGACCATCGCGATGTCGCGGTCCTTGGGCGGCATGTCGACAACGTCGACTCCGCCGATCCGAAGGCTGCCGCTGGTGACGTCCTCCAATCCCGCGATCATCCGCAGCGCGGTGGATTTGCCACAGCCGGACGGCCCGACGAGAATCAAAAACTCGCCGTCCTTGACCGACAGGTTCAATTGGTCGATTGCGTGAAAATTGTTCCCGTATGTCTTGCAGATATTCTCAAGAACGACTTCTGCCATATTCCTCCCTCCACAAGTCTAAGCCACTGATTTTTATGATTGTCCTCGGCTTATGTTCACCTGCGAAATATTCCTCGGATAGTTCGGACTAAGTTCCGGTATCGAGCCGCGCATATTTCAGTTCGACTGCCGACGGCGCTTTCGTCGATGCCAGAAGTTCCATGACCTGGTCGTTGGTCGGAAGCGCCTCGCGTCCGCCCCGCCCGGTTATCGAAAGGGCCGCCGCCGCAGCCGCGAATGCGACCCGGCCTGCGGTGTCGGCCCCGCGCGTTAATGCAAGGGCATAGGCGCCATGAAAGCAGTCACCGGCGCCGGTCGAGTCGACGACGGCAACCCGGTGCGGAGGCAGGTGCCAGAGCCCTGTCTGGTCGCGTCCGCGATAGAAGACGCCCCTGCCGCCATCCGTCAGAACCACGGCGGACCGCGACGGCAACCACAATGCGTCGAGTATCTCGGCCGGCGACCGGCGGCCGGTGGCGGTCCGCGCAAAGCCGAGCGGAAGAATGAGATGGTCGCAGAGCCCGATCAGTCTCTCGGTGGCCGGGCCGTGGCTCCATTCGACATCACCGAGGATCGCAAGGCCGAGATCGCGAGCCCGGGCCACGACATCCAGCGACCCGATCCCGTAACTGTCGACGATCAGGACTGTCGCGCGGCTGAGAACCTCGTCCGGAAAGTCCGGCGCGGTGCCCAGCATCGCTTCGTCGTCATACGCGATGAATCGCTCGCCATCCGAACCGACGGTGATCCGCGAGCGCACCGGGCGCGCGTGCGGGTGGCGCGGCGCGAACGCGGTTTCAACGCCGCTCGCAACGAGATCGCACAACACGGCGTCGTCGGCGGCATTGCCCAGCCATCCGACGAACCCGGCGCTTCCGCCGAGCCGCGCGACGGCGGCAAGTGCCGTCGCGACATTTCCTCCGAAAGCTCGGGCACTTTGCAGAACCTTCCCCTTGCCCGCCGACAACGGCTGATCGACATAGACGATGTCGTCGATCGCAATAGCTCCGAAGCCGAGGATTGAAGGGACGGTGGGCATCGTTCAGGCACCCGCCTTCGCCAAGGCGTCTTGCGCCGAAAGGCCGTCATGGATGACGCCTCGAAAGGCGATCGCTGCCTTTTCCGGATCGCCGTGCCCCCAGAGATTGCGGCCCACCACGGCACCGCGCGCGCCGGCACGGATGGCGTCCGCCGTCTGCTGAAGGGCGCCGAGCAGCGTGTCGGTCTTCGGACCGCCGGCGATCACAACCGGCACCGGGCAGGTCCGAACGGTCTCTCGAAACGACTCGAAATCGCCCGTGTAACCGATCTTGATCACGTCGACGCCGGACTCGTAGCCGATGCGTGCCGCATAGGCGATCTCGTCGGGGGTGAAGACGATTTTTGCCCCGTCGGTGAAATCGCGAGGGTAGATATGCGCCACCACCGGCATGCCGTAACGGGCCGCCGCATTCACCGAATCGGTCAGCCAGCGTATGTATTTGCCCTCGGTCGCGCCGCGCACCGGAATGGCCACGGCCAACGCATCGGCGCCAGCGCGCACCGCATCCTCGGGCGTTGCAATTAGTTCACTGATGCGATCGTCCGGGGTGAAGCAGCCGGCCTGGATCACCAGGCAAGCCTTGCCCGCGTATTGCGGCCACAGATGGCGCGCAGTGCCAGGCTGGATGCTGACGTAGTCGGGTTTGCCTACCATGACGCGTGCAAGCGCGCCCGGCAGGTCGGCAAGACCTCCTTTGCGCACGTCGCCATAGCCGACAAAGTGGTCGACCGCGCCGCCAAAAAGATTCCCCGACGGATGTGAGAAGAGGCGCGCCAGGCGCACCTTGGTTCCGAGGCTCATGAGTCCAAAACTCTCCAATCGATTGATTTCAAAATCCTGGACCCAGTGTTTGCGAAAGAAAAGACAAATGCAATCTTTCGAAAGCTTTCGAATTCGCATATTTTTGGTAGAGTGAACCGAAGCCAGGGCGATCGCTTGGCGCATGGAGGCAAGGACAGGGCATGTTGTCAGAGCAGAGACGCCAGTCGATCCTGGGTGAAGTGCAACGCAGCGGACAGGTTCGCATCAAGGACCTGTCAGACGATTTTGGCGTGTCGGAAGTCACGGTGCGCTCCGACCTCGAGATACTGGACCGTAAGGGACTGCTGACCAAGACCCGTGGAGGCGCAGTGACCCGGACCACGGATTCGACCACGGCCGCGTTCGCCCGGCGGATGCAAACGAACCTCGATGCAAAGAAACGCATCGCCCGGGCAGCGGTAGAACTGTTCGAGGACAACCAATCGGTCATCTTCGACGGCGGCTCGACATTGATGCAGGTTGCCATGCTGTTACCGCCGCTCAGCAATGTCGTGGTCGCGGCCACGGCGATGAATATCGTGCAGCATCTGATGCATCGGCCCGGGCTCGACGTTCACATGATCGGCGGCCGGGTCTATCCAGACACGGTGAGCACACTGATCACCGATGCCGACACGGCTCTCGGCGGCTTGGTAGCGCATCAGGTCTTTGTTGGAGCGCATGCGATTGACTCGTCACTGGATGTGGTCGACGTGAACGAAGACATGGCGCGAACGAAGCGAAACCTCGTGCGCATGGCCCGGCGCGTTGTCCTCCTTGCGGATTCGAGCAAATGGGGCGTCAGCGGGACCTCAAAGGCCTTTTCGCTGTCGAGCGTCGATGTCGTGATCACGGACGATGGCCTGTCCGGCGCGATACGCAGCCAGCTTGATAGGACCGGGGCCAAGGTGATCTATGCCTGACTCCCTCGCGGTCCCTGGCCACGACGGAAATACCCAATGCGCGCATGACCCACCGGATTCGCATCGGCGGTCGGCCGTTTTTTCATGTCGGTCATTTTCTCCTCCCAGGGCTGGCAGCCTCCCGATATCGCGCCAGCATTTTCGCATGTTGTATAAAAATTTTACGCGCGTCAATATTTAAAATGTTGTATAGCCCTTTGCGAAAGCGATCCGTTGCCGGCTGGGCGAATCCGGCGGAGCATGGCGCATCGGGAGGTACGATCGAAAATGCACGGGATACCAATGACGAAACTCGGGATCGGCGTCATCGGATGCGGCAATATCTCGATGACCTATCTGCGCAATGCCGCCCTCTTCGGCGGCATCGAATTGCGCGCCTGCGCCGATATTTCCGCCGACATGGCGGCAGTGCGGGCGAAGGAATATGGCATACGGGCACTCGGCGTCGATGCACTGCTGGCCGACCCCGAGATCGATCTTGTCCTCAACCTGACCATTCCGGCGGCGCATTTCGATATTTCGTTTGCCGCGCTTTCGGCCGGCAAGCACGTCTTCACCGAAAAGCCGCTCGCCACCTCGGCCGCCGATGGACAGCGCCTGGTCAATGAGGCGCGGTCGCGCGGCCTGCTGCTCGGCTCGGCGCCCGACACGTTCCTCGGTGCTGCCGGGCGCCGTGCGCGCCGGTTGATGGACCAGGGCGCCATTGGCCGTCCGGTCACCGGCACCGCCTTCATGATGGGCCGCGGCATGGAGCACTGGCACCCCAACCCGCAATTCTACTACCAGCCAGGCGGTGGCCCGGTGTTCGACATGGGTCCGTACTATCTGACCATGCTGGTCAATCTGCTCGGCCCGGTCGAGCGCGTCATGGCAATGGCGACACGCGGCCAGGAAGAAAGGCTGATCACCGCCGAAGGGCCATTCAAGAACACCACATTCAAGGTCGGCACGCCGACCAATGTGCTGTCGCTGCTCGAGTTCCGCTCCGGCGCGACCGTCACCTTCGGCGCCTCGTGGGACGTCTTTCGCCACTCCAACCATCCGATCGAACTGCACGGCACGGAGGGCTCGCTGCGCCTGCCCGACCCCGACACGTTCGGCGGCACGGTGTCGCTGTCGGAACGCGGCACCGACTGGCAGGATTTCGCCAGCGAGGGCGAGCTCTACGGCGCCCGCAACTGGCCTTACGCGGCACCCGATCGCGCCAATTACCGCATGCTCGGCGTCGCCGATCTGGTGCGCTCGCTTCAAACCGGCAACACCCCACGGGCCTGCGGCAGCCTTGCGCTGCATGTACTGGAGGTCATGGAGGCTATCCTGCGCTCCGGTGAAACACAGGGCTCGGTCGCCATCGCGGGCGATGTCGTGCAGCCGGCTCTGCTGACCGAGGAAGAGGCGAGCAGCCTGCTGGCCTGAGGGTATGATCATGACGCTCGATCCGGATGCGCTGCGCGTCCTCGAAATTGGTCGTGCAGCCGGCGGCGAGCCATTCGAGACCGGCAGCGTGGCGGCGGCGCGAACTGCCTACAACGCCTCGTTCCCGGCGCTACAGGGTGAGCACGAGCCGGTCGCTGCGACCCAGGAACGGCAGATCGACGGGCCGAATGGGCCTATTGCGCTCCGCATCCATCGCGGCATCGGCGCACCGCAAAGCGGGGCGCCGGCGCTGCTCTATTTGCATGGCGGCGGCTGGGTCATCGGCAACCTCGATTCGCATGACGAGATCTGTCGCCTGATGGCCAATCTCGGCAACGCCGTCATTGTCTGTCCTGACTATCGCCTGGCACCGGACCATAAATTTCCCGCCGGGCTCGAGGATTGTCTGGCAACTCTTCGTTTCCTGGCCGAGAACGCCGCCGATCTCGGCATCGACATCAGACGCATCGGTGTGGCCGGCGACAGCGCCGGCGGCAATCTCGCCGCCGTGCTGGCGCTGCTCGCCCGCGATGGGCTGGCGCCGTCCCTTGCCGCGCAGATCCTGATCTATCCCAACACCGACGCGCGGCAGACATCCGACAGCTACCGGCGTTTCGGCGACGGCTTCGGGCTCACCGCAACCACCATGGCCTGGTTCCGCGACCATTATTTGCGAACGCCCGACGATATCACGGACTGGCGCGTCTCGCCCTTGCTGGCGCCTGCCCTCGCCGGCGCGGCGCCGGCTTTTGTGGCGCTTGCCGGCTGCGACATCCTCGCCGACGAAGGGGCAGCCTATGCGGCGCGCCTGCAAGCCGCGGGCGTTCCGCTCATCCTGCGGCAATGGCCGGGCCAGATCCACGGCTTCGTCTCGATGGGACGCCATATCCCCGCTGCCCGGCAAGCGGTGGCCGAGGCGGTGGCCGCCTGGCGCCAGTTCGAGAAAAGCTGATGCCGGTCGCTCAGGCTGACTGACGCATCACCAGGGTGGCGCCGAGCTTGACGGTGCGCGCCATGCCCTGCTTCGGCGGATCGGCCTCGTCCAGCAAGGCCAGCAGGATCTCGACGCTGCGCCCGGCCATGGCGGCGAAATCCTGCGCCATGGTGGTCAGCGCCGGGCAGGTGTAGCGGCTCAGCGGATGATCGTCATGCGCGGCAACGCGCAGATCGCAATCGGGCCTGCGGCCGACCTTCAGGCCGCGCGAGAACGCAGCCGCCATCACGCCAAAGGCGAGACGATCGTTGGCACACAGGATTGTGCGGCCGGGCAAGGCGCCGGCCTCCAGCATTTTTTCCGTCTGCTCGTAGCCGATGCGTTCGAAGTCCCAGGTGTAATCGCGGGCGGCCTCGATGACGACCGGCTTGAACCCGGCGGTCTCCATCGCGACGATGTAGCTTTCCTGGCGTTCGCCGGAGTTGTGGTTGACGTGTGGGATGTCAAGATAGACCGGCGGCTCACCCGAACGGCAGAGATAGTCGACGATGGTCGAGACGCTCTGCCGGTTGTCGTTGCCAACGAACGGCGTATCGCCCTCGATATAGGTGTCGAAATAGACGATCGGAATGTCCTGCCCGAGCTTGTCGAAGACGCCGCGGTCAGAAGCCAGGCCCAGTGGGGCGATGATCGCGCCGGCGACCTTCAGGGACAGCAGCGTCCTGACCGACTCCGCCTCCAGCTTCGGCGAACCATGCGAGGAGATGACGATCGGCCAGTAGCCTTCGTCGCGGCAGCGAAATTCGATGCGGCTGACCATCTCGGCGTAGAACGGATCGGTGATCGTCGGCACGACGATGCCGATGTTGCGGGTGCGCTTGCGGTTGAGGTTGCGGGCGAAAAGGTTGGGCTGATAGTCCGAGGAGCGCAGGGCGGCTTCGATGCGCGCCCGCGTCGCCGGCTTCACGCTCGCCGGATCGTCGAAATATTTGGACAGCGTCGGCCGGGACACGCCGCATGCCTGGGCGAAGTCGTCCATCGTGCGGTGTGTCTTCTCCGCCATCGATATATTCCTGATCCCCTGCCATGATCGGCCCGGCCACCAGTCATGCGGCCGTTGACCGGATGCGACAATGCTCGACAGAACTTATTCAGTCAATTTTCACGGTTACCAATAGAGCGCAAAAAAATTGCATGCGTCAAATTATTTGTTAACGTTTAAAGCTGACGTGGCTCGCCGCCGTTTTCCCGCCAAACGCTTTCGGACAGCGCTGTTTCGTCGACTTGATCGTCAGTTCGACTATCAAGGGATAGGCTGCAGAAGCTTGCCGCTCGCTCTCGGCTACGGGCCTGCTTGCCAAATGTCGCCATGCCGCCCATACACGGCTTGGGCAATCGCCTCGCCCGTTCGCCACCTGCCAGGGATACTGTCCGATGTCTGCGACGCCGTGGTCAAAGCCGTGACGGATTCTTCCATGCCATCTCTCGCCAGCCTGGGCTGGACGGATTTTTTCGCTGATCAGCTCGAGCCCGACGACGCCGATCTCGTGCCGACGCGGATCGCCACCGTCCACCGCGATCGCCTGACCGGCCTGTCGCAGACAGGGCCGGTCGATCTGACGCTGCCGGCGCAGGCGAACACCGGTGACTATGCGGTCGGCGACTGGGTGCTGGTCGATGGGCATGAACACCTTGTCCAGCGCCGCCTGTCCCGCAAGACGGTGTTGGAACGCCGCACCCAGGGCGGCAGGGTGCCGCAGCTTGCCGCGGCCAATGTCGACACGCTGTTCATCGTCACCTCGTGCAATGCCGACTTCAATCCCGCCAGGCTCGAGCGCTACCTGGCGCTGGCCAATGAAGCCGGAACGACGCCGGTGATCCTGCTGACCAAGGCCGATACCGCTGAAGACGCCGAGACCTATGAAAGGCAGGCTGCCGCGTTGCAGCGCGGATTGCCGGTCGTGATGCTGAACCCCCGCACATCGGATGCGGCAACCGCCCTGGCTGCCTGGTGCGGTGTCGGCCAGACGGTGGCGCTGATCGGCTCCTCCGGCGTCGGCAAATCGACGCTGGTCAACACGCTGGCCGGATCGGCGCAGCAATCGCCGCAACAGACCGGAGGCATTCGCGAGCACGATTCCAAGGGACGCCACACCACCACGTCGCGATCGCTGCACGCCATTGCCGGCGGCGGCTGGGTGATCGATACGCCGGGCATGCGGACTTTGCAGGTCAGCGACGTCGCCTCCGGCATCGACACGCTGTTTGCCGAAATCACCGAGCTCGCGCCGCTCTGCAAGTTCCGCGACTGCACGCATGTGCATGAGCCGGGCTGCGCTGTGCAGGCTGCCTTAAAGGCCGGGACGCTCGATCCGGAGCGCCTTGCCCGCTGGCGAAAACTGTCCGACGAGAACCAGAACAACACGCCGGTTCAGAGCGGCCCCCGCGGAGCCAAGTCTCCCGGCGGTCGCGGGAAGAGGCGTTGAACGGTTGGGGTTGGTCTGGCCTCGGACTAGAGCCGCGCCGTCCCGAAAACCCGATCCCAGAATATCGACGTCACGCCGAAATTGGCGTTTTCGTCGACATGATGATGCACGGCGTGTCGGCGCTTGAGCGTGTAGAGATAGCTCGGATGGGCGGGGTGCCAGTGATGGATCATGTGGTGGATGCTGATGTACCAGAGGTACCCCAGCATCAGCCCGCAGCTTACCGCGCTCGCGGTTGCGAAGTCCGAGACCACCCAAACGGGCACAAACGCGATCAGCGCATGCACCCCGAGGCTGAGCCAGGTCGGGGTGCCCACCGAACTGCGCTCCTCGACATGGTGACGATCATGCAGGTCCTTGATGTAGGGAATATGGTGAAGAACGAACCTGTGCAGCACATACTCGATCAGCGTCCAGAGGCCTAGACAGGCGAGGACCGTGCCGATCCAGCCTGGTGCACTCTCTTCGCCGGCCTCGAGCAGCCCGGCCACTGCCAGCACGGCGATTACCAGCGGATACACGACGAAGTCGCTATAGTAGCCAATAAGACCGAGTTGCATCGTCACCTAGCCTTCGAGCCGCCAAATAAGCGATGGTATCAGATTGCCGGACTCGCGGGTGAGGTGCAATGCAGACGAACCTGACATAGCGTCGCAATCCCTAGGTGCAAGGTTCGCGTCAACGATTCAAGGACCATCGGCAGGCTGCCGGCTTCGCAAACGGACGTATCACAATGGCAAAACGCAGTGCGGGATTGCTGATCTATCGCCGCGGCGACGGCGATCTCAGGGTGTTGCTGGTTCATCCGGGCGGACCGTTTTGGGCGAAGAAGGACGACGGTGCGTGGTCGATACCGAAGGGCCTCATCGGCGAGAACGAGGACGAGTTGGCGGCAGCGCAGCGCGAGACCGAGGAAGAGCTCGGCATCAGGGTCGATGGGTCCTTCACGCGTCTCGGCGACTACAGGCAACCAGGCGGAAAGATCGTCATGGCCTGGTCTGTCGAGGCGACCGCCGACATTGATGTCGCTGCCATCACGAGCAACATTTTTACCATGGAATGGCCGCCAAGGTCGGGATTCCTGAAGGAGTTCCCGGAGGTGGACAGAGCGGGCTGGTTCACCTTGGCCGAGGCCGAGGTGAAGATCCTCAAAGGGCAGCGCCCGATGCTGTCGGACTTTGCCAGGCAGCAAGGCGCCGGATGATCCGCGGCCCTCAGTACGGCAGGCCGACATAGTTCTCGGCGAGCGCGGTCGATGCGGCACGTGACTGCACGAGGTAGTCGAGTTCGGCCTCCTGGATGCGCTGGCCGAACTCGCCGGTGTCTGGAAAGCGGTGCAGCATCGTCGTCATCCACCAGGAGAAACGCACCGCTTTCCAGACCCGTGCCAGAGCCTTGCCTGAATAGGCGTCGATGCCGGCCGTTGACTTGTCGCGATAGAAATCGTGCAGGCCGGCAAAGAGATAGCGCACGTCGCTGGCGGCGAGGTTGAGGCCCTTGGCGCCGGTCGGCGGCACGATGTGGGCGGCATCACCGACCAGGAAGAGCCGGCCGAAGCGCAGCGGCTCGGCAACGAAGGAGCGCAGCGGCGCGATCGATTTCTCGAAGGACGGTCCAGTGACGACATTTGCCGCCGTCTGCTCCGGCAAGCGGCGGCGCAACTCGTCCCAGAAGCGCTCATCCGACCACGCCTCCACGCGATCGTCCTGCGGGCACTGCACATAGGAGCGGCTGCGATGCGTCGAGCGCATCGAGCACAGCGCAAAACCCCGCTCGTGATTGGCGTAGACCAGTTCGCGGTCGGCTGGCGGCACCTCGGCCAGCACGCCGAGCCAGCCGAACGGATACCGCCGCTCGAAGATTTTTAGCGCACGCTCGGGCACCGATTTGCGGCTGACGCCATGATAGCCGTCGCAGCCGGCAACGAAGTCGCAGTCGATGCGATGCGTGACGCCGTCCTTGTCATAGGTGGCGAAAGGCGCGGTGCCGTCGAAATCGTGCAGAGCGACATTTGCCGCCTCGTAGATCGTGGTCAGCCCTGCCGCGTCGCGCTTGTCCATCAAATCGTGCGTCACCTCGGTCTGGCCATAGACGGTGACATGCCTGCCGCCGGTCAGCGCCTCGAGGTCGATGCGATGCAAGCGTCCGTCGAAGGCGAGCGAGATGCCAGTGTGCGGCAGCCCTTCGGCATGCAGCCTTGCCGCCGCGCCGGCCTGTTCCAGCAATTCGACGGTGCCCTGTTCGAGCACCCCTGCCCGCACGCGGCCAAGCACGTGCTCGCGGCTCGCACGTTCCAGAATGACCGTCTCTACGCCGATGCCGGCCAGCAGTTGCCCAAGCAGCAGCCCGGACGGCCCGGACCCGATGACGACGATTTGCGTGCGCATCAGTGGCCGAGACTTTCGACCTGTGCGGCCAGTTCGGCGGCAAGGCGCAGCGACGCGGCCGTTGCGACGACCATCTGCGGCAGCAATAGCCACTCCAGCGTCCAGGCAGCACCCGACCGCTCCTGCTCATGCACGAGCGCGTGATGCATGCCGGCAAGCTGCGTGGCGTTGAAGCGGGCAAGCGCCACCAGCGCTTCGGCCTTCACCGGGTTCTTCTTGTGCGGCATGGCCGACGAGCCGCCGCCACTGGAAAGCTCGATCTCGGTTCCACCTTGCGCCAGCAGCGCGATGTCCTGGCCGAACTTGCCGAGGCTGCCTGATACCAATGACATCAGGCCGGCAAAGTCGGCGAGCGCGTCACGCTGGCTGTGCCACTGCGGTGCGTCGCCAAGACCAAGCCTGGCGGCAAGTGCCGCGCGCACCGCCGGCCCCTTGTCATCAAGCTTTTCCAGCGTGCCGGCGGCACCGCCGAATTGCACCACCAGCAGACGCCTGGACTGCTCGGATAGCCTCTCCTGATGCCGTTGCAGCGGCGCCCGCCACACCCTGACGCCATCGGCCACTTTGATCGGAAGCGCCTTCTGCATGCGCGTCATCCCGGTCAGCGCCCTGCCGCCAAAACGCTCTTTGAGCGAAGCGAGGCGTATGACGGTTTCGGTCAACAGCAGATCGAGATGCTCGACGACGGATTTCAGCCGAAGCATCAGGCCGGTGTCGATCACATCCTGGCTGGTCGCACCGAAATGCACTTTCCGGCCATGCGGTTCGCCGACCGCAGCCCTGATCTGGCGCACCAGCTCCGGCACCATGACGCCGTCCTTGGCGACCCCGGCTCGCAGCAGAGCCGTGTCCGGCCGGAAGGTGCCAAGCGCCGCCACGATCGCTGCCCCGGCATCCTTGGGGATTATCCCGTTATCGGCCTCCGCTTGCGACAGCGCCTGTTCAAAGGCCAGCATGGCCTCGATTTCCGCCTCAACGGAAAAATGCCTCGCCGCTTCTTCGTCGCCGAGAAGAGCGGAGAGCAGCGGATG
Source organism: Mesorhizobium sp. M0715 (assembly GCF_040320355.1). Taxonomy (NCBI): domain Bacteria; kingdom Pseudomonadati; phylum Pseudomonadota; class Alphaproteobacteria; order Hyphomicrobiales; family Phyllobacteriaceae; genus Mesorhizobium; species Mesorhizobium sp. M0715. The sequence goes on from NZ_JAMYPL010000006.1 coordinate 153,012, forward strand.
GTCGAAAGGCGATACAGTCATGTCACAGGCCTCCTGAGCATCAGCTATCGAAGAAGACCGTTTCCTTCTCCCCCTGGAGATGGACATCGAAGATGTAGGTATCGCCCTTGCGCTCGGCGATTAGCGTCGGCACGCGGACGCGGTGCTCGATGCGTGCCAGGATCGCATCCCCGGCATTGGCCTTTTCCTCGTCGGAAAAATACAGCCTTGTGTGCAGGCCGAGATTGATGCCGCGGGCGACGATCCAGAGCGTGATATGCGGCGCCATCAGGCGACCATCGTTGAACGGGACGCGGCCAGGCTTGACCGACTCGAACGTGCAGAGGCCGGTGTCCATATCGGTCGGGCAACGGCCCCAGCCGAAGAAATTCGGATCGGCAGCACCACGCAGTTCGGCCGGCGAATTGTAGAGCCCATCCGCATCCGCTTGCCAGATCTCGATCAGCGCGTCCTTGAGCGGCGTGCCGGTGCCATCGAGCACCCGGATGCGCAGGCCGATGCGCTCGCCCTTGGTCTTGTCGTTGACCATGGTGGCGCCGAGATCACTGGGATAGACGCCGCCGATGCCGCAGAAATTGGGTGTCAGCCCGATATGAACGTAGGGTCCGGCGGTCTGCGAAGGGCTTTCCCTGAGCCGGTCGAGCGACTGGGCCATCAATTGCCCTCCAGCCTGTTTTCGAACAGCGACGCGCGGCGCCCGCGCAGCACGATGTCGAACTTGTAGGCGCGCGCGTCGAAGGGGATCGTCGCTTGCATGTCGAGCGCGGCGATCAGCGTCTCAACGGCTGCCTTGTCGGGAATGCCGCGCGCGATCGGGCACTGCCAGATCAGCGGGTCGCCCTCGAAATACATCTGCGTGATCAGCCGCTGGGCAAAGCCGTGGCCGAACACCGAGAAATGAATGTGCGAGGGGCGCCAGTCGTTCGGCCCATTCGGCCAGGGATAGGGTCCAGGCTTGACGGTGCGAAACGCATAGCCGCCGTCCTCGGTGGTGAGGGCTCGGCCGCAGCCGCCAAAATTCGGGTCGAGCGGCGCCAGATAGCCATCCTTCTTGTGGCGATAGCGGCCGCCGGCATTGGCCTGCCAGAATTCGAGCAGCGCGCCGGGCACGCCAACGCCTCGCTCGTCGAGCACTCGGCCATGGACGATAATCCGCTCGCCGAGCGCGCTCTCGCCGGGCCTGGCGAAATTGTGGATCAGGTCGGCGTCAAGTTCGCCCAATATTGCGTGGCCGAAAACGGGGCCTGCAATCTCCGACAGCGTGTTGTCGAAGACGAGGGGGGCTTTTTGCGGCGAGCGCAGCATCGAGGTCTTATAATTCGGCGTCAGAGCCGGCGGATGCCAGGTCCGATCGCGCCGGAAGAAGGCGCCGGTCTCGGGCCTCGTCGAGCCGGACTCAGCGGGCATTCCTGGCTCCGTCCATTTCCGAAAACACGTCCTTGGCTATTCTGAAGGCACGGTTGGCGGCCGGCACGCCGGCATAGATGGCGACATGCAGGAACGCCTCGCAGACGTCGTCGCGCGAAGCACCGGTGTTGACGGTGGCGCGCACATGCATGGCGACCTCCTCATCATGGCCGAGTGCGGCGAGCAGCGCCAGCGTGACGATCGAACGCTCGCGCTTGGTGAAGCCCGGCCGCGCCCACACGGTACCCCAGGCGGCCTCGGTGATCAGTTCCTGGAAAGGCTGGTCGAAATCGGTGGCGGCGACCTCGGCCCGGTCGACATGCCGGTCGCCAAGCACGGAGCGCCGCACCGCGAGGCCGGTGCGATATCTGGCTTCGTTGCCGGGGACTTCATCCATGGGTTTCGGCTCCAGGGGCAAGCGATGCGATAAAATCGCGGATCAGGGCGACCAGCGCCTCTGGCTGTTCGACGCAAGGAATGTGCCCGGCGTCGCGGATGATTTCGAAGCGCGCGCCGGGGATCAGCTCGGCCAGGGAGCGGACAAGATCGGGAGGCGTCGAGCCATCCTGATCGCCGGCGACGCAGAGCGTCGGCACCGCTATGTGGCGTGCGGCATCGGTGAAATCCGCATCGCGAACGGCCATGCAAGTCCCGACGTAACCGGCAAGCGCTTGCCTGGTCATCATGTTCCAATAACCGTCCAGCTCGGCCAGACGCGCCGCGTGGAAGGCGGGGGTGAACCACACTTTGAGCACGCCATCCGCAACGGCCTGGATGCCCTTGCTTTCGACCGTCGCGATGCGTGTGTTCCAGCTGTCTGTCGTGCCGATCTTGTGGGCCGTGTCGCAAAGGATCAGGCCTTCGACCATTTCTGGGCGCCGGCGATAGAAGCCTTGTGCGATCAGGCCGCCGACCGACAGGCCGCACAGCACGACCTTGCTCAACCCGAAATGATCGACGAGCGCCGAGAGATCGTCGACATGATCGTCGATCGATCTGATGTCGCCGATATCGGACAGCCCATGGCCGCGCTTGTCATAGACCAGCAGCGGCATTTCACCATCGAGCGCCGAGACAATTTCGTCCCAGACCCGGAAGTCGGTGCCCAGCGAATTGATGAATATGATCGGGCGTGCATTGCCGGCCGCCTTGGTGTGGCGATGGTGCAGCGTGATGCCGCCGATGGTGACGAATGGCACGGTTTTGGTCCTCCGCCTCCACATTGCACAAGGCGTTTGGTTCGGTAAAATGATATTTTGCGTCGTTTCATTAACTCATGGGTTATCAATCCATGTCCCATAGCCGCATCCGGTTCCGTCACCTGCAGGCATTCCTGGAAGTTGCGCGGCAAGGAAGCGTGGCGCGAGCGGCCGACTTGCTGCATGTCAGCCCGCCGGCGGTGACCAAGACATTGCGCGAACTGGAAGAGGCGCTGGGGGTGGCGGTGGTGGAGCGCGACGGCCGCGGCATCCGACTGACGCGCATCGGCGAAATCTTCCTTCGCCATGCCGGCACGGCGATCACGGCGCTCAAGCAAGGCGTCGATTCCGTCCGGCAGGACGGAGCGGTCAACCGGCACCCGATCCGCATCGGCGCGCTGCCGACGGTCTCGGCGCGGGTGATGCCGCTCGCCATGACCTTGTTCCTCAAGGAGAGCGCCGGTGCGGCGATCAAGATCGTCACCGGCGAGAATGCGGTGCTGCTCGAACAGTTGCGAACCGGCGCACTGGATCTCGTCGTCGGACGGCTGGCGGCGCCGGAGAACATGACCGGCTTCTTCTTCGAGCACCTCTATTCCGAACCGGTGCTGTTCGTGGTGCGGGCGGGACATCCGCTGCTCGATCCAGGACAGGATGTGTTCGCACGGCTCGACGAATTCCCGATGCTGATGCCGACGCGGGAATCGGTCATCCGCCCCTTCGTCGACCGCCTGTTCATCACCAACGGCATGACGGCGCCGGCAACCGAGATCGAAACCGTCTCGGACTCCTTCGGCCGAGCCTTCCTGCGGCAGAGCAATGCCGTCTGGATCATTTCGGCTGGCGTCGTTGCCAACGAACTCGGCAGCGGCGCCTTCGTCGCCTTGCCGGTCAACACCGAGGAAACCAAGGGACCGGTCGGTCTGACCATGCGCACCGACACGGCGCCCTCGCCGGCCTTCTCCATCCTGCTGCAGACCATCCGCGAAGCAGCAAAGCAAAGCAGTTGATGCGGCTCAGATTGGCGATCAGGCCGCCTGCGAAGGCGTGAAGCGAACGCTTGCGGATCGCATCTGCCCAGGCGCCAGCACGATGCAACCGGTGTCGATGCCTGCTTCACCCGTGCGGTTGAAGGCGTCGGTGATGTTGCTGACCGGCTCGGCGCAAAAGAATGGCTCGCCGGGCGGCGTGTAGAGGACGAGGAAATCGAGCGGCGCCTCGGCCTCGATGTCCAGTTGCCGCCCACGCTCCGGCCAGGAGATCCGGGCACGGCGCGTCCATCCGGTGAAGACCGTGTCGAAGTCCGTCTCCGACACGTCGAAGCCGGTGGTAGGATTGGAGCCAGCGGGCGGCAGGACGTGCCGGGTGGGCAGGATTTCCGCATCGGTCTCCCACATGCCGGATACCTGCGCCTGGACATGTGTCCACGGTGTCGACGGGAAATAGGGATGGAGGCCGAAGCCTGCCGGCATCGGCATGTCCGAGAGATTGCGCAGCGAAAGGGCAATGATCAGCCCGCCATCGACCAGCGAGATCGCTTGCCTTGCCTCATAGCTCCACGGCCAGGAATCGGCGGCATGGCGATAAGATAGGAGGGTGGTGCTGGCTTCGTGCCGGACGACTGTCCATGGCCGACGCCAGCCATGGCCATGCTCATGATGCGGATCTTCCGGGCTGGTCGGCAGTTCGACGGTGCGGCCCGCGAATGCGAAGCGCCCGCCCCTTATGCGATTGGAATAGGGAACCAGCGGGAAGCAGGCCATGGCGCCGGCATCGCGGCTGTCGATCGCCGCCTGATCCGCAGGACGCAGCCAATCCACGACGGATCCGTTTTGCCGCCAGCGATACGACGCCAGCGCGCCGCCGGCGGCCGGGGCAATCTCTACAGTCGCAATGCCATCGCTGATCGAGACCAGCTCTTGATGCCGCTCGGCAACGGCAGCGGAATTCTTTGTCACCGGCATTCCCCCTCCCTTGACTCCAGTCGCAATGCCGATAAGACATATCATATGAATAGTATGAAGAATAAGAAATCTTTCAGCACGGCGCGCACGTCGAGGGTTGCGGTCGCGGTCTCCAGCGGCTCGACGGCGCTGCATGCGACTGTCGTCGAGCAGATCGGATTGCGCATCGTGCAAGGCGATTTCCTGCCCGGCGAGGCACTGCCCAATGCCGACGATTCCAGCGAGATGCTGGGGGTCAGCCGCACGGTGCTGCGCGAGGCGATCAAGGTGCTGGCCGGCAAGGGACTGGTCGAATCGCGGCCGAAGACCGGCACAAGGGTGCGTCCCCGTGCCGACTGGAATTTCCTCGACCCGGACGTCCTGTCATGGCGCTACGCAGGCGGCGTCAGCGCCGACGATGTCCGGGCGCTGTTCGAGCTGCGCCGAGCCATCGAGCCGATGTCGGCCGCACTTGCCGCGCAACGCGCCACGCCGGCGCAGATTGCCGAGATCAATGCCGCGCTGGCCGAAATGGAAGCGGTGGTTGACGACGGCGACCGCTTCGCCAAGCCCGATCTTTTGTTCCATCAGACCATCCTGCGCATGACCGGCAATGAGCTGATCGGCTCGCTGGCGGCACTGGTCGAAACCGCATTGGTGATGAGCTTTCGCCTCTCCAACGACAATCCGGACGGGCAGCGTCATTCTTTGCCGCTGCATCGGGAAGTGGCCGAAAAGATCGCATCCGGCGACGCCACTGGTGCGCAAAACGCGCTGCTGGTGCTCATCGACAATGCCGAGGAAGACGTGCGCCGCAGCGTCGAAAGCCGCAACAAGCGCCGCCAGGATCGGGAACAGACATCGTGACCGACACCAAACGCAAGCTGCGGTCCGAGGCCTGGTTCGGCGGTGAGGGCAAGAACGCCTTCATGCACCGCAGTTGGATGAAGAACCAGGGCATCCCCGCCGACGCTTTCGATGGCCGCCCGGTGATCGGCATCTGCAACACCTGGTCGGAACTGACCCCATGCAATGCCCATCTGCGGGCGCTGGCCGATCACGTCAAACGCGGCGTCTATGAAGCGGGCGGCCTGCCGCTCGAATTCCCGGTGATGTCGCTCGGCGAGAGCAACATGCGCCCGACCGCCATGCTGTTTCGCAATCTGGTCAGCATGGATGTCGAAGAGTCCATCCGCGGCAACCCCATCGATGGCGTCATCCTGCTGGTCGGCTGCGACAAGACCACGCCGGCACTCTTGATGGGTGCCGCGTCGTGCAACCTGCCGACCATCGCCGTTTCCGGCGGGCCGATGCTCAACGGCAAGTTCCGCGGACAGGATATCGGCTCGGGCACCCATGTCTGGAAATTCGCCGAGGAAGTTAAGGCCGGCCGGATGCCGGTCGCCGACTTTCTCGCCGCCGAGCAGGGCCAAAGCCGATCTGCGGGCAGCTGCATGACAATGGGCACGGCCTCGACCATGGCCAGCATGGTCGAGGCGCTCGGCATCGGCATGCCGGACAACGCCGCGATCCCCGCGGTGGATTCGCGCCGTGGCGTGCTCGCCCAGATGGCCGGACGCCAGATCGTCGACCTCGTCCGCAGGGACGTGACAATCGCGCAGATCCTCACCCGGGAAGCATTCGAGAACGCCATTCGAGTCAATGGCGCGATCGGTGGCTCGACCAATGCGGTGCTGCATCTGATCGCCATCGCCAACCGGATCGGTGTCGATCTCAGCCTCGATGACTGGGACCGCCTTGGCCGGGACATTCCAACTATTGTCGATTTGATGCCGTCGGGCCGGTTCCTGATGGAAGATTTCTACTACGCCGGGGGGCTAGCTGCGGTCATGGCGTCGCTTGATGAAGTGGGGCTTCTTCATCGCGACGCCATGACCGTCAGCGCCAAGACCATCGGTGAACTGATCGACGGCGCGCCCAACTACAACAGCGAGGTGATCCGGCCGCTGAGCCAGCCGCTGACCAAGGAAGGCGGCATCTCCATCCTGCGCGGCAATCTGGCGCCTGACGGGGCAGTCATCAAACCGTCCGCGGCAACGCCCGCGCTGATGCAACATCGCGGCAAGGCGGTGGTGTTCGAGAACATCGAGCACTACTACGCCCGCATCGACGATCCGGAGCTGGACATCGACGCCTCCTCGGTGATGGTACTAAAGAATTGCGGACCGCGCGGTTATCCCGGAATGGCCGAGGTCGGCAACATGCCGCTGCCGGCGAAACTGCTGAAGCAAGGCGTCTCCGACATGGTGCGCATTTCGGACGCGCGCATGAGCGGCACCGCCTACGGCACCGTGGTTCTGCACGTGGCACCCGAAGCAGCCGCAGGCGGCGCGCTGGCGCTGGTGCGCGACGGCGATCTTATCGAGCTCGATGTCGCCGGCCGCCGGCTGGAGCTTTTGGTATCGGACGAAGAGCTCGCAATCCGCCGGCGTGACTGGAAGCCGCCGGCGCCGCCGGAAGGCGGCTATCAGAGCCTTTATGTCGAGCGCGTGCTGCAGGCCGACAAGGGCTGCGATTTCGACTTTCTCGTCGGTCGGCGCGATGCCGGCATTCCTCGGCATTCGCACTAGAGAGGCGCGCGATGACGGATGAAATCGGCTATGCGATCTATCCAAGCCTCAAGGGCCGCAGCGTCTTCATAACCGGCGGCGGCAGTGGCATCGGCGAAAGCCTGGTGCGCCATTTCTGCGCGCAAGGCAGCCGCGTCGCCTTCGTCGACATGGCCGAGGAGCCTTCCCGGCGTCTGGTCGACGCGATCTCGGCCGAGGGACATGCCGCGCCGCTGTTCATTTCCTGCGACCTGCGCAACGTCGAAGAGTTGCAGGCGGCAACCGTTCAGGCGATGCAGCACAACGGCCCTATCCAGGCGCTGTGCAACAATGCCGGCAATGACGACCGCCACCAGACCAAGGACGTGACGGTTGCCTACTGGGACGACCGCATGGCGGTCAATTTGCGCCATCAGTTCTTCGCGGCGCAGGCGGTGCGTCCACAGATGAATGCGCTGGGCGGCGGCTCGATCATCAATTTCGGCTCCATCACCTGGATGGTCGGCGATCCGGATTGCCCAGCCTATGTCACCGCGAAAGCGGCTGTTTACGGCATGACGCGGGCGCTGGCTCGCGAACTCGGCCCCGAACGCATCCGCGTCAACTGCATGGTGCCGGGATGGGTCATGACAGAGCGCCAGATGCGGCTGTGGCTGAACTCGGCCGGCGAACGCCAGATCGCGGAAAGGCAGTGCCTGCCCGACCGGCTGCAACCCTCCGATATCGCGCGCATGGCGCTGTTTCTCGCCGCAGACGACAGCCGCATGTGCACGAGCCAGCAGTTCATCGTCGATGCGGGCTGGGTGTGACCCGTACGGCTCCAAGGGAAGAAGGTTAGTATTCATGCGTCTTGTTCAGTTCAGAATGGCCGACGGCAGCAGAGGGGTTGGCCGTGTCTCGGATGACGGCAATCATCTGCACCCGCTCGAAAAGACCGGCAGCGTGCTGGAGCTGGCCGAAGCGGCAATTGCCCAGGGCACGTCGATCGCAGCGCTGGTCGAGAAGCAGACGGGCACAGCGAAAATCGACTACGACCAACTGTTACGCGATGGCCAGGTGCTCGCTCCGGTCGACCATCCGGAACCGGCGCGCTTCCTGGTCACCGGGACCGGCCTGACCCACACGGGAAGCGCCGCCGCGCGCAACCAGATGCATGTTCTGACCCATGGCGAAGGTACCGAGGAATCGGATTCGCTGAAGATTTTCCGTATGGGCCTGGAAGGCGGCAAGCCTGCCGCCGGGCAGATCGGCATCCAGCCCGAATGGTTCTTCAAGGGCGTCGGCACCTGTGTCGTGCCGCCCGGCGCGCCGCTACCGATGCCGGCCTTCGCGCGCGCCGGCGCCGAAGAGGCCGAGATCGTCGGCCTCTATCTCAACGGTCCGGACGGCCGCCCCTATCGGATCGGCTATGCGCTCGGCAACGAATATTCCGACCATGTGACGGAGGGCGAGAACTACCTCTACCTCGCCCACTCCAAGCTTCGCTCCTGCTCCATCGGACCCGAGCTGCTGATCGGTGACCTGCCCGAAGAAGTGCGCGGCCATTCGCGCATCCTGCGCGACGGCACTGTCATCTGGGAGCAGGAGTTCCTGTCGGGCGAAGCGCACATGTCGCACTCGATCGCCAATCTCGAACACTTCCATTTCCGCTACCCGATGCACCGCAAGGCGGGCGACCTGCATGCCCATTTCTTCGGCGCGGCGGTGATGAGCTACGCCTCCGGCGTCAAGACGGCTTCCGGCGACGAGTATGAAATCCAGGCACAGACATTCGGCAAGCCACTGCGCAACCGGATGGTGTCGGTGCCGGACGAGGGACTGGTCGCTGTTACCCAGCTGTGACGGCGCAGGCCCGGAAATTACGGTCCACCAGAACGACAATGGGAGATTAAAAATGGGACTGAAGAAAGCGTTTCTAAGACTAGCGACAATCGGGCTCGGCATCGGCCTGATGACATCGGCGGCGCTCGCCGCGAACCTGCGGGTACTGGCCTGGGACGGCTACGCCGATGCCGACTGGGTCAAGGACTTCACCGCCGCGACCGGCATCGGCGTCGATGTCGTCTTCATCGGCAGCGACGACGAGATCTGGGCCAAGATCAAGGGAAGCGAAGGCCAGGACTTCGACGTCTTCGCCGTCAACACCGCCCAGTTGCAGCGCTACATCAAGGCCGACCTGGTGTCGCCGATCGACGTCACGAAGCTCGCCAACCAGAAAGAAGTGCTGCCGCGCTTCCGCGACCTGACGGCGGTCAGCGGCGTGACCAAGGACGGCAAGGTCTACGGCATTCCGTTCTGCTTCGACTCCATCGGCCTGATCTACGACACGGACAAGGTCAAGCCGGCGCCGACCTCGATGTCGGTTCTGTGGGACCCGGCCTACAAGGGCAAGGTTCTGGCCTATGACAATGGCGAGCACAATTTCTCGTTCACCGCACTGACGCTCGGCTACAAGGATCCGTTCAACCTCAACGAAGAGCAGATGGCGGCGGTCAAGGCCAAGCTGGTCGAACTCAAGCGCAACGTGCTGAGCTTCTACACCACCGCCGACGAGGCGCAGCAGATCTACCAGAACAATGACGTGGCCCTGATCTGGGCCAATTACGGCCAGCAGCAGGTCAAGGCGCTGCAGAAGATCGGCGCCCATGTCGCCTACGTCAACCCAAGCGAGGGCGCGCTCGCCTGGCTCGACAACTGGGTCATTTCCAAGGGTGTCCGTGACAATGCGGCAGCCGAGAAATGGATCGACTTCATGCTGAGCAAGAAGGTCGGCGGCGAGCTTTCCGAGCGCACCGGCTTCGGCAACACGGTGACGGAAACCGGCAGCGCCGGCGGCAACGACAAGCTGGTCTGGCTCAACAATGTCGAGGACCCGCTCAAGCGTTCGGACATGTGGAACGAGGTCAAGGCTACGCCCTGATCTTTCCGCTCTATGCCTTCGAAGGACCCGGCGGTCCGGAGGTTCCGGACCGCCGAAGCGTATGCGAGAGTATTTCATGAACCAGAACACCGACCTCTTGACGCTGCGGTCCGTCTCGAAATCCTACGGCACGGTCCCCGTGCTGCACGACATCGACCTGTCGATCCGGGATGGTGAGTTCCTCACCGTGCTCGGGCCTTCGGGCTCCGGCAAGACCACGGTGCTGCGGCTGATCGGCGGACTGGAACCGCTGACGTCAGGCGAGATCCGCCTGGATGGGCAAGACATCAGCCGCATGCCGATCAACCGACGGCCGTTCAACACGGTATTCCAGGACTATGCGCTGTTTCCGCACCTGACCGTTTCCGGCAATGTTGGCTACGGGCTTTCGGTTCGCCATATCCAGCGCAAGGAAATCGCGCGCCGTGTCGCGGAGGCGCTGGACCTGGTCCAGCTCGGACGTTTCGCCGACCGCTTTCCGGCGCAGCTCTCCGGCGGCCAGCGCCAGCGTGTCGCGCTCGCCCGTGCACTGATCTGCCAGCCGCGCCTGATCCTGCTCGATGAGCCGCTGGCGGCGCTCGACCTCGAACTGCGCAGGCAGATGCAGGTCTTCCTGAAATCCATCCAGCGCGAAATCAAGACCACCTTCCTGTTCGTCACCCATGACCAGGAGGAAGCCATCGGCATGGCCGATCGGATCTGCGTCATGGAGGCCGGCCATATCCGCCAGCTCGGCACGCCGCACGACCTTTACTACAGACCGAATTGCGAGTTCGTCGCGCGCTTCTTCGGTGAGAACAATCTGGTGGCCGGAAAACTTGGGGCCGTCCAGGGCGAGCTGCGATCGATCGAGACGGCGCTCGGGCGCCTCATCTGTTCGATCAGTGACCAGCCGCATTTGAAGGCCGCGGCGGAAGGCGCCAGCGCTTACGCCGCATTCCGTCCAGAAGCCTTGCACCTTGCGGATGCAAAGGACACCGACAACCGTTTTTCCGGCACGATCTCCGACATGGCCTTTGCCGGCTCATCGACCGTCGCCACCATCACGGCCGGCGCCGACAATGCCGCGCAACGCTTGCGGCTGCGCGTGCCGAGCCGGGTCGACGGCAGCGCGCTCAAATCCGGCGAAGCTGTATCGCTTTCGTTTGCGCCGCATGAAGGCCATCTGGTGCTGGCATGAGCGAAGCCGGATCGACACAGCATGCGGAAAGACGGCTGTCGCTGCTGGTGACAGTGCTGGCGTTTGCCTTGCCGGTGGTCTTCGTCCTGGTGCCCCTGGCAATCTTCCTCGGCTACAGCTTCTTCAGCGTCGACCAGGGCACGATCGTCTACGGCTTGTCACTGGGCAACTATATCAGGTTCTTCACCGATCCGATCTTTCTGCCGGTGTTCTGGAACACCATCGTGCTGTGCGTGTCGGTGGCCATCATCTGCATCCTACTTGCCTATCCCGCCGCTTATTTCCTGACGACGCTGAAAGGCCGCTGGCGCTATGCCTTGCTGATGCTGCTGCTGGTGCCGCTGCTGATGAGCTACGTCATCAAGATCTATGCGATCAGAAGCATCCTCGGCCTCAACGGCTTCCTCAACAAGGCACTGGTGGCGCTCGGGATCCTGCAGGAACCGTCGACGCTTTTCGTGTTCAACATGAACGCCATCCTGCTGACGCTGACGCTACTTTTGATTCCCTTCGCCATCCTGCCGATCTTCCTGTCGCTGGAGCGGATTCCGCAGGTGCTGCTGCGTGCCTCGGACGATCTGGGGGCCAGCAGCTTGCAGACCTTCCTGCGCATCACCTTGCCGCTCAGCCTGCCCGGCGTCGCTTCGGCGGCGAGCTTCGTCTTCGTGCTGGCGATCGGCGATTTCCTGACGCCGCAAATGGTCGGCGGCATCAGCGGCTTCACCTTCGGCCGCATCCTCTACAGCCAGTTCGGCACGGCCTATAACTGGCCGTTCGGCGCGGCGCTGTCGGTGGCGCTGGCCGTCGTGGTGATCGCCGCAATCCTCGTCGGCGAACGCTTTGGCCGCAACCGGGGGACTTCGGTATGAGCGCCCTGCCCCGACTGTCCACGATCTTTCTGGCCGCGATCACGACACTGGTTGCGGTGCTGCTCTACAGCCCGCTGTTCGTGCCGATCGTGTCGTCGTTCTTCACCATTTCGCATGGCTCCGTCGACTGGTCGGCGCCGACCCTGTCGACCTATGTGGCGCTGGCTGAAAACCACGACATACTGGTCGCCTTGCGCACCACGCTGATCGTCGGCGTCTGCACCGTCATCCTGTCGGTGGTCAGCGGAACGCTGCTGGCGCTCTATTATCATGGGCGCCGCTCCGGACGCTCGCTGCTGCAGTTCATCATCTTCCTGCCGTTCCTGATGCCTCCGATCATCAGCGGCCTGGCGCTGCTGATCTTCTTTCGCGAAATCGGTCTCGAACGCTCGCTGCTGACGGTCGTCATCGGCCATACGGTTTTCGTGCTGGCGATCGTCTACCGCACGGTGCTGATGCGGCTGCAGTCGATGAGCCGCACGCTGGTCGAAGCGTCCTACGATCTCGGTGCCACGGGCTGGCAGACCTTTTGGCGCATCATCCTGCCGAACCTGTCGAGCGCCATGGTCGGCGGCGCCATCCTGGCCTTCGCCCTGTCGTTCGACGAGACCATGATCACCATCCTGGTCACCGGCACGCAAAGCACGCTGCCGGTCAGGTTGTGGGCGATGATGCGGCTTGGCTTCTCACCCGACATCAATGCGCTGGTGGCGCTGATCCTGATGTTCACCGTGCTGCTCTGCGTGCTTGCCGCCCGCTTTCTCATCCCCAGACAGCTCGCAACGGAACGGACTTGAGATAGCGGGCAATCGTCATCGGGAGAAGGCGGTCGGGTTGAGGTCGAAGACCCGTCCCCGATTGAGGATGTTTCTGGGGTCAAGGGCTGTCTTCAGCCGCCGCATCGTGGCGATCTCGGCGTCGCTGCGGACCAGATGCAGCCACTTCTTCTTGTCGAGGCCGATGCCGTGTTCGGCCGAAACGCCGCCGCCGGCCGCCGCCACGCCGCGATAGACGATGTCATATGCCGCCGCCGCATCGACCGTGCGGACCTGGTAATGCAGATTGCCGTCGCCGAGATGGCCGAAGAAATAGATGTCGGCGCCGGGATCGACGGCGTGGATGGCTGCGTCCGCCTCTTGCAGGAACGCTCCCATGCGGGCCAACGGGATGCTGATGTCGACGCCGATCAAACCCTTGATCGAAAACAGGACGCGATTGGCGTCCTCCCGCACGTCCCACAGAGCGCGAAACTCGCGCGGCGATTGCGAGACCACCACATCGTCGATGACACCGTCTTCGACCAACTGCATCAACACCTCGGCGAAGCGCTCGCCGTCGCGTTCCGGCTGACTGCCCTGGATCTCGGCCAGCAGATAGACGGGCGAGCCTGCCGGCAGCGGCGCCGGCATAGCCATGCTGGCGACCATGAGGTCATAGAGCGGTGCGAAGTTGACCTCATAGGCGGACAGGAGCGGGCCGAGCTTTTGCCGCAGCAGCCCAAGCAGGGCGATTGCCGCATCGAGCGAAGAGAGCGCGCAGAAAGCGTTCACCTCGGACGCCGGCTTGGGATGCAGCCTGAGCGCGGCGCGGGTGACCACGCCGAGCGTTCCTTCCGTGCCGATAAAGAGCTGACTGAGGTCGTAGCCGGAATTGTCCTTGGGCAAGCCCTTGAGCGAGGTCATCACGCTGCCATCGGCAAGCACGGCTTCCAGTCCCAGAACCTGAGCGCGGTACATGCCGTAACGCAGCACGCGGATGCCGCCGGCATTGGTGGCGATGTTGCCGCCGACCGTCGCGGAGCCGCGTGCGCCGATATCGACGCCGAACATCAGCCCGGCGCTGTCGGCCGCCTCCTGCACCGCCTGCAGCGTCGCGCCCGCTTCGGCGACGATGCTAGCAGCCTGGCGATCCGGAACGGCGAGGTCGGTCATGCGCTCCAACGACAGCACCACCTCGCCCGGCTGCACACGGGCGGCGCCTGCCAGGCTGGTGCGTCCTCCCTGGACGACAACCGGCTGGCTGAGATCGTTGCAAACCGCCAGCGCTGCCGCGACACCTTGTGTGTCGCGCGGGCGCAGCACCGCTTCGGGAAGCGCCCCCAGCTTGCCGTCGGGATCGTCACGATAGCGCTGATCCACCTCCGGACCGGCGAGCACGCCGCCCGCGCCCAGCCGGTCGCCGAGCGCAGAGAGGAGCTGTTGGATTTCAGGCGACATCGGCCGATCCTATCCATGATCGCCTGCCGGTCAAACGCTCGTCCACGCAAAGCGACGTCGTCCGTGCCCGTGGTAATGCAAAACAGGACAATCGTCCGGTATCGACCACGATGGGATCGTGATCGATACCGGAGAATAGGTAGTCTTACTGAAGTTTCGCTTGCAGGGCGTTGACGTCGTCGGTGGTCATTTCACCGTCGGTCGCCACCTTGCCATCGACGATCTTCCACAGCCGGAACGGGCCGGTGATGTCGCCATATTTGTCGAAGGCGACAGGGCCGATGACGCCTTCATAGCGGATCGGCTTGCCGTCCTTGATCAGGCCAAGCGCCTTGGCGAACTCTTCCTTGCCGGCAAAGATCGGCGTGCCGGCCGGATCGACCGCCTTGTACATCGCGTCCTTGATCTTGGCCGGATCCTCCGAACCGGCAATGGCGATGGCGAGGCCAACAATCGCGCCGGCGTCATAGGAACGGTCGGCTGCCGGATTGGTCGGTTCGATGCCGGAGAATTCCTTGTAGTTCTTGGTGAAGTACTCTGTCGAAGCGGTCGGGCTGGTGCCGGACGAGGTGCCGTAGGCTTCCTTCAGATAGTCGGCGCCGACGGACTCGATGAAATCAGGGCTGTTCATGCCGTCATTGAGGAGGAATTTCTGCACGCCGCCCTGCGAGATCCAGGTACGGGCGACCGTTGCACCGTCGACCGGCGTGCTGACGAGATAGAGCCCGTCCGGTTCGCCGGCCATCGCCGCCGTGACTTCGGAGGCATAGCTCGACTGCTTCTCGTTATAGGGCGTGTCGGAGACGATGGTGCCGCCGAGCGCTTTATAGGCACGCGAGAATTCGGCCACCATGTTGACGCCGAAATCGTTGTTGACGTGGATGATCGACAGTTTCTTGAAACCCTTGTCGACGGCGTATTTGGCGGCGGCGACGCCCTGCAGCGCATCCGAGGTGATGGTGCGGAAGAAGATGCCGTTGGTCTTGCCGTCGCGGCCGAGCGCGGTCAGCGTCGGCGAGGACGAAGCCGGCGAGACCTGGACGATCTTGGCTGGCGCGGTGACGGAGGTCAGGATCGGGATCGACACAGACGAGATGATGCCGCCGATGATGACCGGCACCTTCTTGACCTGAACCAGCTGGGTGGCTGCGTCGACCGCTATGTTGCCCTGGCTCTGGCTGTCGCGCGTATCGGTGACGAGATCGCAGCCGCGCACACCGCCGGCTCCGTTGATGTCGCGGAAGGCCATCTCGACCGACTTGGCCCCGGCCTGACCGTATTCGCCGGCCGGGCCGGTCAGTTCCATGACGAGGCCGACGGTGATCTTGCAATCGGCTGCCTGCGCGGCACCCGCCATCGTGACGAGGGCGAGCGCGGTGGTGAGTTGGAGTATCGTCTTTGTCATTGTTGTTCCCCTTTCGTTACTCGACTGTATTTGAATTCTGGAGCCTGTTCAGCGTTCCGGCACCTGCAGCCAGGTCTCATGCAGATGTCGCCATTCGACGCCGTTGGGCGCCGATGAACTGGTGGTGAAGACGGCGCTCGACTGGCGGCGGCTGTGCTTGCCTGCGCGCAGCTGCGCTTCGACATAAAGGACGACGATGGTATCGGCGTCCTGCCAGCCGGGCCGGATGTCCTCGATCGAAATGGCAAAACCGTCGTCGCAAGAGGCGCGGCTTGAGCGGACATGGTCGACGACCGCTTCGCGATCGAGGACCTGCCCGTCCGGCGCCACCATGCTGAGGTCTTTACCCATGGCGCGTTCGAAGCGGCCGAAGTCCACCGTGTTGGCGCGCGCGGCGACGAACCAGTCGACGAAGAAGCGGTGCAGGTCGATGATTTCGGCGCTGGCGCGTGAAAACAGGGAGGGTTCGCCGCTCATTTCTTCCCCGCATTGAGGTTGTAGTGCATGATCGAACCGTGGCGTCCGTGGCGGTCGCGCTCCAGCGTGTAGACGTCGCCCTCCAGGCCCGTGCCTTGCGCGATGACGGCCGCAATCCGCGCCCGGTCCTCGGCGTCAAGCGCCACGTCCATGATTTTCGCATTGGCAATGGCGTGCGCCTGGTTGCGGGCACCGACGATGACAGCCGCCACTTGCGGCTGTTCCAGCACCCAGGCGCTGGCGATGGTGGCAATGTCGACGCCGTGGCGGTCGCCAATGGCTTTCAGTGCCTGAAGCAGGTGCTGGAACAGATCCCAGCCGCCGAAATCATCGATGATCAGCTTGTATTTGACCAGCGAGCGATTTTCGAGCGGCGTGGCGGGTTCGGCCGCACCGAGCCATTTGTCGCTGAGGAAGCCGCCGGCAACCGAGCCGTAACAGAGGAAGCCGACGCCGTTCTGTTTTGCGAGTGCCGCCAGGCTGTTGCCCGGCCGCTGGTCGAGCACGGAATACTGCAGCTGTTGACTGACAAGCGGGATGCCGGCGGCGAGGATTTCGGTGAGCCGCGGCGTATCGAAATTGGTGGTGCCGAGATTGCGCACCTTGCCTTCCAGCCGAAGCTCGTTGAGCCAGCCCATCGCCTCGACATAGCGAGGCTGCGCATAGTCCCACCAGTGGAACTGGACGAGATCGAGCCGCTCGGCCTTCAGCCGCCGCAATGACTGGTCGACGATGCCCCTGATGTAGTCGCGGCTGATGCTGGCCAGCCGTTCCAGGTCGGGCACCAGCTTGGTGTGCACCTTCATCCGGGCGGCGACGTCGAGGCCGCGCTCGCTGGCCAGCCGCAGGCGCGCCGCGCCGATGAGCTCCTCGACACCGGTGTAGATGTCGGCGCAATCATAGGTCCAGATGCCGGCATCGAAGGTGGCGATCAGATCGGCAACCGCTTGGCTGCGGTCGATGGCGCCGTGGCCGCCGGCCAGCTGCCAGCCGCCGCGAATGACGCGCGAGATGGTGTAGCCGGGGCCGAGTTCGAAGGTCTTGGCGGTCATGTCAGGTCATCCTCCTTCGGCAGCGGCACCGCTGTGGTCTCGGCGTGGCTGAACCGTCGCTTGGCCACCCTGACAATCCGGAGGCGGCTGGCGCAATTGGGATCGGGACAAGCGATCTCGGCGTCCGATGTCATCCAGTCGTTCGGGTGGGTCGGGCGCTGCTTGGCCGCCAGCAGCGGCAAGACGGCGGCGAGCGAATAAATCGAAAAGCCCTGCCCTGCCGGCATCGACAGCATCTCGCCCTTGAGCTCGAAATAGTCACCGGCCCTGGCGCCGCAATAGATCGGCTTGCCCTCCGGGATGACCACCTCGACGCGAAGATCGAACAGCTCGAAACTGTCGTCGGCCATGTCAAGCCTCCACCAGACTGAAGGTGACATCGCAGGCGCCGTTGCGCCGGATGCCGCCGCAAGCGGCGGCGAACTGATCGCGCTCCCCGGCACGCACCTGCGCCACCACGCTGCCGGCCAGCCAGCCGATCGGGAACAGGAGCCGCGCACCCTGGCCGTAATAGAGGCCGATGTCGAAGATCGCATTGGGATTGCCGCCCCACATGCGTGGCGGCACATAGGACAGCACGATGTCGCCCGGCTGCGGGTTCAGCGTTGCGTTCTCGGCCGGCAGCGGTTTTGCATAGGCCTGGCCCTCGAGGTCGGCTGGTGGAACCGGACAGGAAATCTCCGGCCCCGTCCACATCGCGTGGATGCCCGGAACAACGCGTGGCGTGCCGAGATAGGCCAAGAGGAAGGCAGCGTTTTCCGGTGCCTTTTCGGGCAGCAACAATGCCGTGACGGAAAGCTGCGAGCGCGGCTCGGTGATCCTGATGGCGGTCATGTCTGGTCTTTCGCGGCGGCAGCCTGCAGCTTGCTGCGCAGAAAGGTGAAGGGGCGGCTGATGTCGGCGACCAGCGACTCGCGCGCCGCCTGCGCATCCTGCGTGGACAGCGCCGTGACGATGCGGCGGTGATACTGGGCGGTGTCGACCTCGCCGGCTTCCGAGAAGGCGTAGATGGCGACACGGATGCAGGGGCCCGATTGCAGCCACAGGCTCTCGATCATCGGGATCAGCACGGCCGAACCGCAGGAGCGGTAGATCTCGAAGTGAAAGCTCTGGTTGAGCGTCACTTCGCGATCGACGTCCTTCTTGTGTTTCAGCGCCCGCATCTCGTCCCATTCGCCGAGAATGGTCTCTATGGTGGCGATCTGGCGCGGACCCATGCGGGCGGCGGCAAGCGCGATCGCCTCGCCCTCGATCAGGATGCGGGCCCGCAAGAGATCGTCGAGGCGTTCCAGCGTGATCGGCGGCACGCGCACCGAACGGTTGGGCAACGCCTCCAGCGCCTTTTCGGTGATCAGCCGGCCCAGCGCCTCGCGCACCGGCATAGTCGAGGTGACCAGCGCATCGGCCAAGCCACGGATGGTCAGCACCTGGCTTGGTTCGAACAGCCCGCCGATCAGGGCACGGCGCAGTTCGGAGTAGACGCGGTCCTGTACCGTTTCGCGGCCGACCGGCGCAAGTTGGGCCGCGATCGCCTCGTTGTTCTTTTCGATGGCAGCCTTTTGCATGGAATTCCGTTCTTGGCCGGTTTTCGGCTTGCGGATCAAATTAAAGCCGAATAGCGTGATCAAAGCAAGTGTGATCACAAATCAATAATCAGAAGGCGGCAACGATCGTCTTCGGCCAGAGGGTTTGATGAGCGAGGCAACCAAACGGCAAGGGGAAACCCGCGCGCCGGTTCTGACGGCAAGAAATGTCGTCAGGCGGTTCGGCGGCCTTGTCGCGGTCAACGATGTCTCGTTTGAAGTCAAAGCGGGAGAAATCCTCGGCCTGATCGGCCCCAACGGCGCCGGCAAGACGACGATGTTCGACCTGCTTGCCGGAAGCATCCTGCCGACCAGCGGTGAAATCCTTCTCAACGGTACGCCAGTCTCGGGCGAAGCCGCACATCTGCGCATCGGACGCGGTCTCGGCCGCACCTTCCAGATACCGCGCCCGCTGCCCAATCTGACGCTGATCGAAAACATCATGCTGGCGGCACAACGTCAGGCCGGCGAAAAGCTGCTCGCCAATTTCGTCACGCCATGGCGCGTCGCCGCGCAGGAAAGAGCCGCCAGGACAAAGGCGCTCGAACTGCTGGAACTGGTCACCCTCACCCGCCTCGCACACGAGCCGGCGCGCGTGCTTTCCGGCGGCCAGCGCAAGCTCCTCGAACTCGCCCGCGTCATGATGGCCGACCCGGCGATCATCCTGCTCGACGAACCGGCCGCCGGAGTCAACGCGACGCTGCTCGAAGTCATCATAGACCGCATCCGCGATATCAACGCGCGCGGCATCACCTTCCTGCTCATCGAGCACAATATCGACATGGTGACGCGGCTTTGCCATCGCGTCCTCGTCATGGCGAGCGGCCAGCTGCTCAGCGAAGGCACGGCAGAGGAAGTCGCCCGCGACCCACGTGTCATCGAGGCCTATCTCGGAGGCGCGGCATGAGCGAGATCGTCCTCGATGTCCGCGACCTCGAGGCCGGCTACGAGCCCGGCGTGCCGATCGTGCGCGGCGCCTCGATCATCGTCGCCAAGGGTGAGATCGTCGTCGTGCTGGGCCCCAACGGCGCCGGCAAGTCGAGCTTCATCAAGGCAATCGCCGGCCTCGTCCCGATCACCGGCGGCACGGTGTTTCTGGACGGCAAGGACATCACGGCCGCGCCTGCCCACACCATGGTTCGGCTCGGGCTTGCCTTCGTGCCGCAGACCGAAAACATCTTTCCGCTGATGTCGGTCGAGGACAATCTCAAAGTCGCCTGCGGCATCCTCGAACGGCGCGAGATCCCTGGCCGCATCGAGGAGATGTATTCGGCCTTCCCCGATCTCGTGCGCCAGCGTCGCACCGCCGCCGGCAATTTGTCGGGCGGGCAGCGGCAGATGCTGGCCGTCGCGCGCGCGCTGATCGTCCACCCCAAAGTGCTGGTTCTGGACGAGCCGTCGGCCGGCCTGTCGCCGAAATTCGTCTCGATGGTGTTCGAGATGCTGGCCGGCATCCGCAAGTCCGGCGTCACCATCCTTTTGGTCGAGCAGAATGCCAAGGCGGCACTCGCCATCGGCGACCGCGCCTATGTGCTGGTCGAAGGCAAGGACCGGCACGAGGGCATCGCCTCCGAACTATGGAACGATCCGGTGGTCGCCGAACTCTATCTTGGCCAGCGCCCCCGTAAGGCCGACACGGGAGGTGCGGCATGAGCCTGCAATTTGTCGTCGACGGATTGCTGACGGGTTCGATGATCGGCCTCGGCGCCATCGGCGTGACGCTCACCTATTCGATCCTGCGCTTCTCGAACTTTGCCCATGGCGACTTCATGGCCTGGGGAACCTATGCGACGCTGGCCGTCGTCAGCGCCATCGGCGCGACAGTCGGCAAGGTGGCGCCGATCGCACCGTTGTCCTTCGGCTGGCCGCTCATTGTTGCGCTCGCTATCGGCATGGCCTTCACCGCGCTCTTGGCGCTGCTGCTCGACAAGGTGCTGTTTTCGCGGCTTCGCTCGCAAGGCCAGGCGATCATCGTGGTGATGGCGAGCTTCGGCGCCTCGATGGCGCTGAGAAGCTTGCTCGAATTCACTTTCACCTCGCGGCCGACCTATTTCAGCCGGGCAATCCAGATCGCCATGCCGGTCGGCTTCGGCATCCGCATCACGCCCGACCAGATCGCCCTGCTGCTACTGACCGCGGTGCTGGTGCTCGGCGTGCATCTGTTGATGACGCGCACGCAAACCGGCCGCTCGATGCAGGCCCTGAGCCAGAACGCGGCACTGGCCCGCATCGTCGGCATCGATGTCGCCAGCGTGGTGCGCGTCACCTGGGTCATCGGCGGGGCGCTGGCCTGCGTGGCCGGCGTGATGATCGGCATTCTGGTGCAGATCCGCCCGTTCATGGGTTTCGACATGCTGCTGCCGATGTTCGCTGCCGCCATTCTCGGCGGCATCGGCAGCATTCCTGGCGCGGTGCTCGGTGGCTTGATCATCGGGTTCGCCGAAGCCGGTGCAGTACAGCTGATCGGAGCCGAGTGGCGCGCCGCCGTCTCCTTCATCATCCTGATGGCGGTGCTGTTCGTGCGGCCTATCGGCCTGTTTGGTGTGAGGGAACGCTGATGGACCTGCTCGGCTACGGCGCCTTCTTCCTGACCACCGCGCTGATCTTTTCGCTGGTCACGCTGGGGCTCAATCTGCAATGGGGGCTGACCGGCCTGTTCAATGTCGGCCTCGCCGGCTTCGTCGCCATCGGCGCCTATACATCGGCGCTGCTGACCACACCGGACGATGCCGCGCGGCTGGGCGGCTTCGGCCTGCCGATCCTTGTCGGCTGGCTCGGCGCCATGGTTGTCGGCGGCATCGCCGCGGCGCTTACCGGCATGGCGACGCTGCGGCTGAGATCCGACTATCTTGCGATCACCACCTTCGGCGTCGCCGTGGTGGTGCAACTGGTCGCGCTCAACGCGCAGAAGCTGACCGGCGGCCCGTTCGGCATCGGTTTCATCCCGCGCCCCTTCGGCAGCCTTGCCGAGACGCCGCTGCTGTTCAACCTGTCCAACCTCGCGGTCGTATCGGTGGTGACGCTGATCGCCTATCTCGCTTTGGAGCACCTGTCGCGCAGCCCATGGGGGCGGGTTTTGAAGGCGTTGCGCGAGGATGAGCGGGCGGCGATCTCGCTTGGCAAGAGCGCGCGTTTCTACCGCGTCCAGGCCTTTGCCGTCGGCGGCGCCATCATGGCGCTGGCCGGCGCGCTGCAGGCGCACTTCACCGGCTTCATCGCGCCGGACAATTATTTGCCGATCCTGACCTTCCAGGTCTGGGTGATGCTGATCGTCGGCGGCTCGGGCAGTAATCTTGGCGCCGTCATCGGCAGCATCCTGGTGTGGGCGATATGGGCCGGATCGGGCACGCTGACCAGCATCCTGTTCCCGCCGGAACAGCAGGCTCGCGCCGCCGCGCTGCAGATCGCCGCCATCGGCGTCATGCTCTGCGTCATCCTGCTGATCCGGCCGAACGGCCTGTTCGGCGACAGGCCGCGGCGGCGCCGCTTCAGCAAGCGGGCGAAGATCGCTGCGGGCGAGAGCAGTTCCGGCTCATGAATGCCGTGATCCGGCAGGAGGCACAAGGCGCTTCGCTCTGGCATGCCGTCAGCGGTAGCCGCCGCGAGCGGCCGGCGCTGCAAGGTGGGCTCAATGTCGACCTGGCCATTGTCGGCGGCGGCTTTTCCGGCCTTTCAACCGCGCTGCACGCCGCCGGGAAAGGCCTTTCCGTCGCCGTTCTCGAAGCCGAATTCATCGCCTGGGGCGCGACCGGCAGGAATGCGGGATTTGTCGTGCCGAACTTCGCCAAGATGGACCCGGCCGACATACTGGCCCATCTCGGACCGTCGCGCGGCGAAAGGCTGATCGATTTTGCCGCCGGCAGCGCCGACCTGGTCTTCCGCCTGATCCGGCAGCACGGCATCGACTGCGACGCCGTGCAGAACGGATGGATCCAGCCAGCGCATTCGCCTGCCGCCTTCGAGAAGGTCAAGTCACGTGCCGGGCAATGGGCACAGCGTGGCCGGCCGGCTGTCACATTGGATCGGCAGGATGTCGAAGCCCTGACGGGAGTGCCAGGTTATGTCGGTGGCTGGATGGATCGTTGCGGCGGCGTGCTCAATCCGGTCGCCTATGCGCGCGGGCTCGCCGATGCGGCGGAGAAGGCCGGCGCGAAGATCTTCGAGCAGACGCGCGTCACCTCGGTTGATCGCATAGCCGATGGCTGGGTGCTGAAAACGCCGGTGGGATCGGTACGCGCCGCAAAGGTGCTGATCGCCACCAACGCCTATGGCTGGTCCCTCAACCCGTCATTGCAGCGAACCTATTTCCCGCTCAAGGTTTTCCAAATCGCCACGGCGCCGCTGCCGCCCGAAATCCGCGCGCGCCTGTTACCCGGTGGGCAAGGTGTCGGCGACACCAGGCGCAATCTGTTCACATTCCGCTTCGACGCCGAAAACCGGCTGATCAGCGGCGGCATGCATATCCTTGGCGCCGGTGCGGATACGCGCGTACCGCAGACGATCTGGCGAAGGCTTGGCCGGCATCTCGGTCTGCCCGATCTCCCGCCGCTTGCCTACAGCTGGTCGGGAATGGCGGCGGTCGAACCGGATTTCCTGCCGCACCTGATCGACCTCGGTCCGGGCCTGATCGCCGGACGCGCCTGCAACGGCCGCGGCATCGCCATGACCACAGCGATGGGCAAGGTGCTGGCCGACTGGGCCGCTGGAGCCGAGGCCCGCGACCTGCCGCTGCCCTTCGCGCCACCGGCGCCTATCCCGTTCCATGCCTTGCTGCGGCATGCGCCCAACATGCTGCTCGGCTGGAGCATGCTGCGCGACCGGCTGGACGGGACGAGCTAGGCCGACGGCTACCTGGCAGCGTCAAGGTTTGCAGATAATACGGCGGCCGCCACGGCGATGTCCTCTTCTATGAAAGTCCGCACAGTGGGACCGCTGCGCCGCTCCAGCGCGGCGACGATCTTGCGATGCGCGTCGTTGGACTGCGGGATGTAGCGATCGGCCTGCATCAGCAGCTTGAGATAAGGCCCAACCCGCCCCCAGAGGTCGCGGATCATGTTGAGCAGGATCGGCGCGCCGGCATGCTGGTAGATGGCGAAGTGGAACGCCTCGTTCAACGAGAGATAGGCCCTGGCGTCGCCGGCCTCGATGGCACGCTGCATGCCGGCGAGCGTCGCCTGTATGTCAGCCAGTCCGCTTTCGCTCATCCTGGTCGCCGCCATCTCGCCCGCCAGTCCCTCGACGGCGATACGGATGCGCGTCAGTTCCTCGAAGGCGGGCGCGGACAGCAACGGCACGATGACCGAGCGGTTGTTCTGCATCTCGAGCAGTCGCTCGGCGACAAGCCGCTGCAGCGCCTCGCGGATTGGCGTCGTCGAGATGCCGAACGTTTCGGCGAGCTTGCGGATGACCAGCGTCTGCCCCGGGCTGAAGCCGCCTGAAATCAACTCCTGCTTGAGCGCGCCATAGGCGCGGTCATTCAGGGTTTGATGTTCGAGCTTCAGCATGCGTTCGGCCCGATCACCAGTTCGACAGCGCGCGATCGAGCGTCTCGGCCAGTTGCTCGGCATTGTCCCTGGCAAACGGCAGTGGCGGCCTCATCTTCAGCACATTGCCGCGCGGACCGCAGGACGAGATCAGCACGCCGTCCTCGCGCATGGCTTCGACGACCGCCGATGTCTTGGTGGCGGCCAGCGCCTCGTCACCGTCCGCCGTCAGCTCGACACCGAAATAGAGGCCGTTATGCCTGATATCGGCGACCGCGCCATGCCGGCTCTGCAGGGTGCGCAGCAGTTCACTCGTATACGCGCCGACATTGCGCGCATTCTCGATCAGCCCCTCGCCCTCGATCACCGCCAGCACGGCGAGACCGACGGCGGCAGCAACCGGATTGCCGCCGAAAGTGTTGAAATAACCGGTGTTCGAGCCGAACGAAGCGACTAGCTGCGGCCGCACGAGCACGGCGCCCATCGGGTGTCCATCGCCGATCGGCTTGCCCATCGTGACGATGTCGGGCTCGATGCCATAATTGGCGAAACCCCACATGCCTTGGCCAAGCCGGCCGAAGCCGGACTGGACCTCATCGGCGATGACGATGCCGCCGGCCTTTCTGACGTGATCCACCGCCTCGCGCATCACCGCCGCATCGGGAAAGAAGATGCCGTCGCTGGAAAAGGCCGAGTCGAGAAGGAGTGCGGCCGGCTTGATATCTTTTACGCGCATGTCCTCGATGGCGGCGGCGACATTTTTTGCGAAAACATTCGCGGCCCGGCCATGGTCGCGGAACGTGTCCGGCGCCGACACGGTGCGGTGCTGCGCGCGCACGCCCTTTGCTCCGACCGCCGCCGGCGACAGTTGCGCCGTCGCGATGGTGGCGCCGTGATAAGCGAAGTCGGTGATGATCACGCCGGTGCCGCCGCTGGAATGCTGGGCGATGCGGATGGCGAGGTCGTTGGCCTCGCTTCCGGTGCAGGTGAACATGGCGTGGCTAAGATGGGCCGGAACGGTGCCGAGCAGTTTTTCCGCGTAATCGAGGATGATCTCGCTGAGATAGCGCGTGTGGGTGTTGAGCGTGGCGGCCTGTCCGGACAGCGCCTCGACAACGCGCGGGTGGCAGTGGCCGACCGAGGCGACGTTGTTATAGGCGTCGAGGAATTTACGGCCCTGGGCATCGTAGAGCCACACACCGCTGCCGCGCACCAGATGAATAGGGTTGCGGTAGAAGGCGCGATAGGTCGGCCCAAGCAGCCTGGCGCGGCGTTCAAGCAGCGCGCGCTCCGATGCAGCCGCGTCGGCATTTGAAGGATATGGCGAGGACTGGGACACGAGCATTTACTCCGGATTGGAATGGTCGAGAAAATAGCGGCGGGCATCGGTGGATGACAGACCATCCAGCTTTTCGAGCGAGGCCCAGACCTCGGTGGCGAGGCGCAGCACATAGTCGCGCTTGGCCGGGAAGCGCTCGGCCTGCCAACTGGCGATGTTGACGATGAGCGCAAGCCGGGCACGGATCAGATCGAAGAGAATGCCGATCTCTTCCTCCTCCAGCAGCTGAACCGATTGATAGCCGGCGACGAAGCGCGCGGCCGGCGCCAACGGATGGCCTTGCGCCGGCCAGCGATAGACGGCGCCGATGGCGAGGTCGCAGATCAGCGGCGAATGGATCATGTCGCCGAAATCGAGGATGCCGCTGACGACCTCCGGCCGCGACGCGTCCATCACCACATTGTAGGAGTTCATGTCGTTGTGGACGATCTGGGCGCGCAGGGTCGGAATGATTGGCGCCGCATGCTGCTCGAAGGAGTCGATCGCGCGCTCGACCATCGCCCTCCGGCCCGGATCAGTGATGTGCACCGTCATCGGTCGTATCTTGGCGACCTTGCGGATATCCCAGAGCAGGTCGCTGCCGGCGGCCGGGTGGAAGAAACCGCGCAGCGCCCGGCCAAGGCGGGCGAGGAAGATCCCGAGATTGCGATCCTGCGCATCGGAAGTCGGCGAGCGCGACAGCAGCTGACCGGGCAGATAAGTCACCAGCCGGACGATGCGCGGTGCCGATCCACCAACACTGGCCGTAAATTGCGCTTCGCCCTCAAGGCTTTTGCGCACCGAGGGAACCGGCAAGGTGGGGTCGACTGCAAGGATGTGGTCGAGCGCCTTGTTCTGGAAGTCGGTGAAGCCGGCCTCTTCCGCCGGATGGGAAACCTTGAGGACGAACTCGCCCTCGCCGTCGGTCTGGATGTGGAAGTTATGGTCGCGTTCGCCAGGCAATGGACGCGCGGTGCCGGTCAGCCCGTAGTGCCGGCGCACGATGGCAAGCGCGTCGGTCGTCGAGACATGGGGCGCGTCCTCGGCGAGCGTTTCGCCGAAAGCATCGGGGACGGCTGCATTCATGGCTTGGCCTCGATAGGTTCGAGGCCGCACCAGTCGGCGATGAACAGCGCGATCGTCTGGGTGACCTTGCGCACCGAGTCGAGATCGACGGCCTCGTCATAGCCGTGCGGCATGCGGCAGATCGGGCCGTAGACGATCGCCGGCGTTTCAGCATAGAGGCCGAAGAAGCGCGCATCAGTGGTCGCCGAGGTGACGTGCTCCGTCAGCGGCTCGCCCCACACGGCGGTGTGGCTGCGGCGCAGCACCGCTTCCATCTCGTCGGCGCCTTCCAGCACATAGCCCTCGGCCATGAAGCCGTTGTAGGTCATCATCGGTGGGCGATTGGCCAGGAACGGATCGGCACGCGCCGCTTCGGCGATACAGGCCTCAAGCTCGGCCCTGGCGTCTTCGAGCCTCTGGCCGGGATAGGTGGCGACGCGCATCTCGAAGACACAGCGCGCCGGAACGCTCGATGTCCATTCGCCCCCTTCGATCTTGCCGAGATTGAAGCGGATCGGGTGCGGGTGATCATGGAAATGCTTGTCGTCGACCTTGCGCGCGTTCCAGACGATTTCGAGCTGCTTCAGCGCCTGGATGATGACAAATGCCTTTTCGATGGCATTGGCCCCGGCAGAAAATGCACCCGACGCATGCTGGGGATCGCCGTCGACCTCGACCCGGAACCAGATCGGCCCGACCTGCGCCCGCATCAGCCTCGGCTCCAGCGGTTCGGGAATGAAGGCGGCGTCGGCGCGGTAGCCGCGCTGCAGACAGGCAAGCGCGCCATTGCCGGTGCATTCTTCCTCGACCACCGACTGGAGATACAAGTTCGCGGCCGGCTGATAGCCAAGGCTGCGCAATGCGGCCAGCGCATAGAGGCAGGCGGACAGGCCGGCCTTCATGTCGCCGGCGCCGCGGCCATGCATCCAGCCGTCCTCGATCACCGGATCGTAGGGATCGCGCACCCAGCGGTCGAGTGGCCCTGTCGGCACGACATCGATATGGCCGTTGAGGATCAGCGAGCGGCCGGTCGCGTTTCGCGGCGTATGCGTGGCAACGACATTGAAGGCGTCGTCATAAGAAACTGCCACGGGTGAAAAACCCGGCAGGTCGCGAATCGCATCGACATCGACGCGCCACATGTCGACGGCATAGCCGTCAGCCTCAAAGGCAGCCGCCATGAACGATTGTGCGGCATGTTCCTCACCACGCTGCGAAGGAAAACGCACGAGGTCTTGCAGAAACGCTACCTGCCGCGCGAAGCCGCCATCGACCGCGCTGAGAATGGCCTCGTCCGCAATCCGCTCAGGCATTATGTTTCACTTTCATCTGAATGGTGTATCATATCTCATATGCCATTTCTGTGAAATGCAAGAGGCATACGCGCCAAACTTTCAGTCCAGGACTTGCCGTTCAATGCTGCCATGGTCTGGGGAGTTGGCATCGGATGCAGCAAGCCGATACTGCTATCTCTGGAAGACATGACGAGGAATGCGTTGATCACCGAAGACACGATGCCGGCCGAAATCACCGATCTCGCCATTGGCTACCATCGCCTGCCGGCGGGCAAGCTTGCCAATGCGGTGACGTGGATGGAGGCGCGCTCGCCGCAGCCCGATCTCGCGCACCCCTTGGCCATGACACGGATCACGCCCCCCGACTGCGCTTCCTACCGGGCGATTTTCCTAGAGATCGGCGCGCCCTGGCTTTGGGACCGTGTTTCCGAAATGTCCGATGCCGAAATCACCGAGCATTTCGCCGACCCGCGCCAGCATCTCTACTACGGCCATGACGAGACCGGCGCGCATCTCGGTATGGTCGAATTCTTCGTCGCCGACAGCAGCGAGATCGAGATCACCTATTTTGGCCTGTTCCCGTCCCTGACCGGCAGGGGTTTCGGCAAACGGCTGATGGCCGGGGCACTGGACCTCGCATGGCGTCTCAACCCGAGCCGCATCTGGCTGCATACAAGCAGCTTCGATCATCACAGTGTCATCGGGTTCTACAGTGCCTGCGGGTTCGTCCCCTTCGCGACCGGATTTGAGATCATCGACGATCCCCGGATCAAGGGAACCTTGCCGCGCGATGCCGCACCGCAGATTCCGCTGATCGAAACGGAGTGGAGCAATGGCAAGGGAGCCGCGCTTTCGCGGAAAAGCGGCAGGTTGCACGGACCTAGATGAGAACAGCTCCGCAATCCGTCAGCCAAGCGTCGCCGCACCATCGCCGATGGGTGCGCCGCGAGACCATCCTGTCGACGCTGGAGCGCCACATCGACACGCGGATCGTGCTGTTCGCCGCGCCCGCCGGCTTCGGCAAATCGACGACAATGGCGCAATGGGCCACGGAGGTCGCGCGCCACGGTCGGCTGACCGCATGGCTATCCTGCGAGGCAACCGACAATGACGAGGGCGCCTTCCTGTCGCATCTGGTGGGCGCGCTCCGCCATCTCGTCCAGAGCCCAGCGGAACTCGACCTTGCCTTCCAGTCCAGCCCGATCCCCCAGCTCGATGTCATGCTCGCGGCACTGGTCACGGGCCTTGCAGCGCGCGAAGCTGACATCACGCTGTTCTTCGACGACTACCACGCTGTCGAGGCGACGGCGGTGAAGCGGTTCATGGAGCGCCTGACCCGGCAGGCGCCGGCAAACGTCGCCTTCGTCATCGGCTCGCGCAGCCTGCCCGATCTGCAACTCGGCAAGCTCAGGGTGCTGGGCGACATCTTCGAAATCGGCCCCGACGATCTGCGTTTCGCCTCGTCCGAGGCCGAGGCTTTCTTCAACGAGAAGCTGGGCCTGAGCGTCAGCAGCGGCACAGTGGAGACCTTGTGCTCGCGTACCGAAGGATGGGCCGCCGGCCTGCAGCTCGCCTCGCTCTCGCTGAGTGCCGCACACGCACCCGAAACCTTCATCGGCAATTTTACCGGCGCCAACCGCAACGTCGCCGACTTCCTGATGGGCGAAGTGTTTCTGGAGCTGCCGCCGGCAATCGCAAAATTCCTGCTCTACAGTTCGATCTTCGAACGCTTCAGCGCCGAAGCCTGCCGGGCGGTGATGCGCGCGGCGGATGCCGAGGCGGCGATTACCGAGATCGAGACGCGCAACCTGTTCCTGGTGCCGCTCGATGAAGAGCGACGCTGGTTCCGCTACCATCATCTGTTCCGCGATTTCCTCAGCCGCGAAATGGAACGGCGCGAACCGGAGATGATCGCGCCGCTGCATCTGGCGGCCGCCGAATGGTTCGGCGAACGCAAGATGCTGACCGAGGCGATCGGGTACGCGCTGGCCGCCGGCGACCAGGCACGCGCGGCGGTATTCGTCGAAAACAACGCGCTCGACCTCATCGCCCAGTGCCAGCTTCTCTACGTGCGCCAGCTGCTCGCGCTGCTGCCTAGGAAACTGATCGACCAGCGCATCCGGCTGCAACTGGTGGTGCTTTGGCTGGCGGTGCACAGCAGCCAACCCGAGATTGCCCAGCAGACGCTGAGCAATGCGCGCAAGCTGGTCGAGACCGGACCGACTGACAGCAATGACCCAGGCACCATGACCGGCACAACGATCGAGGCCGAACTGGTGGTTCTCGCCGCTGCCGTCCACAGCACGCTGGAGCAGTTCGATCAGGCGCGCGACACAGCACTTGCGGCCCTGCGCGTCATCTCACCCGATGCCTGGTTCATGGAAGGCGCGACCGCCAATGTCATCGGCTACAACCTCTATGCGCTGGGTGACCTCGAAGGTGCCCGCGCCGCGATCGATGCGGCGCGACGGGCGCATGAGCGAAGCGGCAGCCTGCTCGGCGTCACCATTGCCAATTGCTACATGGCCGTTGTCGAGCGTTCGGCGGGCCGCTTGCCCGCCGCCGAGCGGCTGCTGCGCAACGCCATCATCGAGGCCAGGGCGCGGATCGGTGCTAATTCCTATGCCGAGGCCTTGGCCGGAACGCTGCTAGCCGAGCTCGCCTACGAGACCAATGCGTCGGGCGAAGCGCTGACCCTGGTCGAGAATCTCGGCCCGCAGATCGAGGGCGCGGCGGTCATCGTCTATCCCCTTGCCAGCGTGCCGACCTATGCCCGTGTGCTGCAGCTGACCGGTCGCACCGAAGCCGCACTGGACATGCTGGAGCGCGTCTATCAACGCGTGCGCGGCACGGTGTATCGCCGCCTGGCATCGATGATCATGCATGACCGCGTACGTGTGCTGCTCGACCAGAACCGCAATGCCGAGGCGCGCGCGCTGCTGGCCGAGCATCGCGGCGAAGAGACCGAGACTTCGACGGTCATCACCACCGCAAACGAGTTCGAGTTCTTTGCCGAGGGCCGTTTGCTGACGGCGGAAAAATCCTATGCCAATGCAGCGGGGGTTTTCGACGCGCTTCTGGAGCGCACGAGAACCAGCGGGCGCATGCGTCGCCATATATTGGCGCTGATCCTGCGAGCCAAAGCGGCCAGCGCTGCCCACGACCAACGCGAGGCAGACCGCAATCTCCTCGATGCGTTGCGTCTCGCCCAACCTTCCGGCTTCATCCGTTCCTTCGTCGACGAGGGAAGGTCTGTCGTCGAAGGGTTGATGCGGCTGCGTGCTGCCCAGGCGAAGACCGACCCCGCGCTGTCAGCCTATGCCACGCGCATCATCGATGCAGCGCAGGCGATGCCCGTGGCGGCGCGCAAGCTGGCCGCACCAGCCGCTGAGAAGGAACAGCTCACCCAGCGCGAGGCCGAACTGCTGCGCTATCTCACTGAGGGCATGTCCAATCGCGATATCGCCTTGGCGCTGTCGGTGAGCGAAACCACGGTGAAATGGCACCTGAAGAACATTTTCGGCAAGCTTGCGGTATCCAACCGGGTGCAGGCGGTGCGCGCCGCGCAAGGGTCAGCAGGCGCCTATACCCCTCCGAAAGGAGGGGCATAGATACAGGCGCAGCCCCTCTTTCGGGTCGGGCCACATGATCGTTAGCCTGCTAGCGTCACCTGGTTTTTAGAGGACGCTGCGAATGGCGACAGGCTACGTTTTTCACGAACAGCTGATGTGGCATGACACCGGCTCCAGCGCCGACATGATGCCTCCCGGCCGTTTCGTGGAACCCGGCCGCCATCTGGAATCCCCTGGCTCGAAGCGGCGGCTGAACAACCTCATCCAGGTCAGCGGCCTGTCGCGCCATCTCGTCCCGATTATCCCCGAGCCGGTCTCGGTCGAGGACCTGTTGCGCGTCCACACGCAACGTCACGTTGACGACATCAGGATGCTCAGCGAGCGCGGCTCCGGTTTCGCCGGGCCGCAGGCGCCAATCGGCCTCAACAGCTTCGACATCGCGCTGCTGTCTGCCGGCACCACCTATGCCGCGATGCGCGCCGTGCTGACCGGACGCGTCGACAATGCCTATGCGCTGGCGCGGCCGCCGGGGCACCATGCCGAGCCTGATCAGGCGATGGGCAACTGCCTGTTCTCCAACATCGGCGTCGCTGTCCGCCGGCTGCAGCATGAAGGCCTGCTTGGCCGCGCCGCAGTGGTCGACTGGGATGTGCACCACGGCAACGGCACCGAGACGGTGTTCTATTCCGACCCGTCGGTGCTGACCATTTCCTTGCATCAGGACAATCTCTACCCGACCGGGCGCGGTGCGCTGGCCGACAACGGCAAAGATGCCGGCGAAGGCTACAACATAAACATACCGCTGCCGGCGGGCAGCGGCACCGGCGCCTATGAAGCGACTTTCGACCGTGTCGTCGCGCCGGCGCTGCGTGCCTACAGACCGGACCTCGTCATCGTCGCGTCCGGCTTCGATGCGTCCGGCTTTGATCCGCTCGGCCGCATGATGCTCAACAGCGAATGCTTCAGGCGGCTCGCCGCGCGCATGGTGGCGCTGGCCGCCGAAACTTCGCAAGGGCGCCTGATGATGACCCATGAGGGCGGCTACTCCGAGGGCTATGTGCCGTTCTGCGGCCATGCCGTCATCGAGACTCTGGCCAACCATCGCACCGAAGTGGTCGACCCGTTGTCGGAGCATATCGACGAATGGGCGGGGCAGGATCTGCAGTCGCATCAGGCCGCGGCGATCGATGCCGCCGAAGGCCTGCTCGCCGGCCTGCGCCAACGTCTCGCCAGTGCGGCCTGACGCGATGGATTTTCTCATCACCACGCTGCTCAATGCGCTGACGCTGATCAGTATCCTGATGCTGGTCGGGCTCGGGCTGGCGATCAGCTTCGGGCTGATGAACGTGACCAATTTGGCGCATGGCGAGTTCGTCACCGTCGGCGCTTTCGCGGTTTATTTCGTCCAGAGCGTGGGCGGCTCGTTCTGGCTGGGCCTGGCGGCGGCGCCCGTTGCCGGCGCGGTGGTCGGCTGTATCCTCGAGTTCGCCATCATCCGCCATCTCTATTCCAGGCCGGTCTCGACCGTGCTTGCCACCTGGGGCGTCAGCCTGATCCTGCAGCAAGGGCTGGAACTGATCTTCGGGCTCGGCGCCAAGCCGGTGACGCCGCCGATCGAGGGCACGCTCGATCTTTTCTTTACCGTCTATCCGGCCTACCGGCTGATCCTGATCGGCATTGCCATGCTGACCTTGCTCGGCGTCATCCTGTTGATCAGCCGGACGCCCTTCGGTCTCGACATCCGCACCGTCATCCAGAACCGCGAGATGGCCGAAGGCGTCGGCATCAATACCCGGCGCACCTACGCCATCGCCTTCACCTTCGGCGCGGCAATCGCCGGCCTTGCCGGCGGACTGGTCGCACCGCTGGCAATCGTGCTGCCGCAGATGGGGGTGAACTATCTCGCCAACGCCTTCTTCGTCGTCATCGTCGGTGGTGTCGGCTCGATCGGCGGCCTTGTCGCCGGCAGCGTCTTCGTCGGCGGACTGACCAGCATCCTCAATTATCAGATTTCGCCGTCGCTGGCGCAGGCGATCGTGCTGCTGGCTGCCATCGTCGCTGTCCGTCTGCGGCCCAACGGCCTGTTCAACGGAGCGTCGCGATGATCGCCCGCGACCGCAACTGGCTGATGATCTTTGCCGTCTGCGTGGCGCTCGCGATCATCTATCCGTTCTTTGCCGGCGGCTATCAGTTGACGGTGATCCGCGACGCGCTGATCTTCGGCCTGTTCGCAGCGAGCCTCGACTTCTTCTGGGGCCGCACCGGAATCCTGTGTTTCGGCCACGCCGCCTTCTTCGGCATCGGCGGCTACATCATGGCGCTGGTTACGCTCAATGATGCCATCCCCTTCGGAAGCCTGCTTGGCATCATCGGTGCGGTGGCGGGTGCGGCCTTCGTCGCCGCCATCATCGGCTACTTCCTGTTCTTCGGCGGCATTCGTGGCAGCTATTTCACCATCGTCACGCTGGCCATGGGCGTCATCTGCCAGCAGGCCGCGGTTTCCTGGAGTTCGGTCACCGGCGGCGACAGCGGCCTGATCGGCATTCCGCCGATCGAGTTCGATCTTGGCGGCCTGCATGTCGATCTGAGCCAGGATCTGCCCTCCTATATCTTCGTCTCGGCTATCGTCGCCGTGACGGTGCTGGCGCTGTGGTCGATCAGCCGCGGCCGCTGGGGCACGGTGCTGACCGCAATCCAGGACAATGAAGTCCGGGCGGCCGCGCTCGGCCACAATGCGCCGTTGCGGCTGCTCGTTACTTTCGTCTTGTCGGCGGCGATCGCCGGACTTGCCGGCGCGCTCTATGTCTGCATGGCAGGACTGGTGGCGCCCGACCTGTCCGGACTGCTCCTGTCGACGGAGGTGATCGTCTGGGTGGCGGTCGGCGGGCGCGGCACGCTGCTTGGGCCAGTACTGGGCGCCATCTTCATTCAGCGCGCGCAGCAGACGATCAGCAGCTTCAACCCGAGCCTGTGGCCCCTTCTGCTCGGCTGTGTCTTCGTCATCATCGTCTTCGTCCTGCCGGATGGCATCCTGTCGATCTACGCGCGGCTGAAAGGCCTGTTCAAGGGCGGGAGGCGCGCGCAATGAGCGACATCCTGCTGCAGGCCGAGAACGTCGGTATCCGCTTTGGCGGGCTGCAGGCGCTGGAGGCTCTGAACCTCACGGTGCGCGACAAGGAACTCTGCTGCATCATCGGGCCGAACGGCGCTGGCAAGAGCACCTTCCTCAACGTGCTGACCGGCACGCTGCGTCCGACCAGCGGCAGCGTGCGCTTCCTCGGCCACGACATAGCCGGCTTGCCGCTGCATCGCATCGCCCGGCTCGGCATTGCCCGCAAGTTCCAGATCCCCTCTGTCTTCCCGAGCCTCTCGGTGGAGGATAATCTCAAGGTCGCGCGCTGGGGGGCGCCTTCGCCTGCGCGCCCGGTTGGCGAACTCTTGGAGCTGGTCGCGCTGACCAACCGCGCCGCCACGTTGGCCGGCGAACTCGCGCATGGCCAGAAGCAATGGCTGGAGATCGGCATGGCGTTGGCGATAGAGCCGCGCCTGCTGTTGCTCGATGAACCCACTGCCGGCATGACGCCGCAGGAGACGCTGGCGACGGCGCAGATGCTGCTGCGACTCAAAGGTGAATTCTCGATCGTTGCCGTCGAGCACGACATCCGCTTCGTGCGGGCGCTGAACTGCGAGACGTTGGTGCTGCATCAGGGACGCCGGCTGCGCAGCGGTCCTTTCCATGACATCGAGACCGACGAGATGGTCCGCGATGTCTATCTGGGGAGGCGCTGATCATGCTGCGAACAATGGCGGTGTCGGCCGGCTACGGTCTGCTCCCCGTGCTGAACGGCATCGACCTCAGCGTCGCGCTGGGCGAAGTCGTGGGCTTGCTCGGCCGTAATGGCGCAGGCAAGACAACGCTGCTGCGCGTCATCTCCGGCGGCTTGCGGGCAAGCGGCGGGGCGGTGGTTCTCGGAGACAAGGATCTCACCAACGCGCCGGCTTTCCGCCGTGCGCGCGCAGGCATCGCGCATGTGCCGCAGGGGCGCGGGATCTTTAACCAGCTGACGGTGCGGCAAAACCTGGAGGTCGGCACCCGCGCTGCCAAGGACCGTGGCGACGGCGGCATTCCGGCCGACATCTTCGGCTATTTTCCAATCCTGCGCGAACGCGAAGCGCAGGTCGCCGGCACGCTTTCGGGCGGCCAGCAGCAAATGCTGGCGATCGGCCGCGCGCTCTGCGGCCTGCCCTCGGTGCTGCTGCTCGACGAGCCCTCGGAAGGCATCCAGCCGAACATCGTGCAGTCGATCGCCGAACTGGTGCCGCGCATCGCCCGCGAGCGCGGCATCGCGATCATTCTTGTCGAGCAGAATCTCGATCTCGTTCTCAAGGCATCGGACCGCTGCCTGGTGATGGAGAAGGGCAGGATCGTCCACGAAGGTGCGCCTGAGACCTTCGCCGACGAGACCCTGCTGAAGGACCTGTTGGCTTTGTAAGGCGTGCATGGGGCGCGCCTGGGACTGGAAGGGAACACAACAATGATAAGCAGAAGAACTGTCTTGAAATCGGGCGGCGCTGCCGCCGCCTTCGCCATAGTCGGCGCGCCGTCGATCCTGCGCGCCGCCGACACCGTCAAGGTCGGCCTGTCGATCCCGATCACCGGACTGCAGGCGATTCTCGGCGAGACGTTGCTCAATTGCTACAAGCTCGCCGCCGCCGAACTCAACGCCGCCAACGGCATTGGCGGGCGCCAGGTCGAACTCATCATCGAGGACAACCAGACCACGACCAAGGGCTCCATCGACAAGGCGCGCAAGCTCATCAACGAAGACAAGGTCGACGTGATCATGGGCACGATCATTTCGCCTGAGCGCAGCGCCACGCTGTCGGTCACCTCGAAGGCCAAGAAGCTGTTCTTCTACCCGACCAATTTCGAAGGCGGCGAATGCAACCGCTACTTCGTCGCCACCGGCCCGATCCCGATGCAGCAGGTCGACCCGATGATGCCATGGGTGGCAGAGAACCTCGGCAAGACGATCTATGTCATGGCTTCGGACTATGCCTGGCCGCAGAAGATGACCGAGGCGATCACGGCGGCCTATGAGAAGGCCGGCGGCAAGATCATCGGCGCCGATTACTATCCGTTCGGGACCACAGATTTCGGCCCGGCCTTCCAGAAGATCAAGTCGCTGAAGCCCGATGTCGTCTGGTCGATGGTGGTCGGCAACGACGCCGTCACCCAGCTCAAGCAGTATCGCAGCTTCGACATCAAGCAGCCGCTGATCGCCCCGCTCGACGAGGTCTTCAACAAGGACGCGCTGCCGCCCGGCGTTGCGGCCGGCACCTATGCGCCGCAGCCCTACTGGATGGCGCTGGACAATCCGGTCAACAAAAAGTTCATCTCCAGCTTCCGTGAGAAATTCGGCCAGGAGAAGATGGTCAACGGCATCGGGGAGGCCGGCTACAACGGCCTGCATCTCTACGCGCTGGCCGCGGAGAAGGCGGGATCGCTGAAGGACGACGATGTATTGGCCGCGCTGCCGTCGATCGAGTTCGACGCACCGCAAGGCAAGATCCGCGTCGACGCCACCAACAACCACACACTCTGCCATTCCTATGTAGGCAAGGCGGCGGCCGACGGCATCGGCTACGAGATCGCTAAGGATTTCGGCACCATCGCGCCGGTAACGCCTTACTGCAAGGTGTAGGGTCTTCCGCCCAAGCAATCCTGACGGCGGCTTTGTCGCTGCCGTCAGGGCGTCTGCGGCGCAGGCAGACGCTCGCGCAATTCGTCGACGAGCACCCTGGTGTTTTCGGAATAGTCGATAGGCACAACGACGAGATGCACGCCGCCGCCGGTGAAGGCCTGTTCCAGCGCCGGCCGCAAGTCGGCGATCTCTGCAACCCTGGTTCCCTTGGCGCCATAAGCCTCGGCATACTTGACGAAATCGGGATTTCCGAAGGTCATGCCGAAATCCGGAAATTCGTCAACCGCCTGCTTCCAGCGGATCATGCCATAGGCATGGTCCTCGAGCAGCAGGACGACGAGGTTGAGCTTGAGCCTGACGGCGGTCTCCAATTCCTGGCTGTTCATCATGAAGCCGCCATCGCCGCAGATGGCCATGACACGGCGCTGCGGATAGAGCAGTGCCGCCATCATCGCCGACGGCAAGCCCGCGCCCATGGTGGCCAGCGCATTGTCGAGCAGGATCGTGTTTGCCATGCGCGTCCGGTAGTTGCGCGCGAACCAGATCTTGTACATGCCGTTGTCGAGGGCGAGGATCCCGTCGGCCGGCATCACGGCGCGCACGTCGTGCACGATGCGCTGCGGCGTGAAGCGATCTTCGGTGGCCCGCGCGGCGATCCGGCTCAGAATGCCTTCCCGCAGCGGCAGCAGGACCTGCGCGTTGGGGATCTTGCCCTCGATGCGGTCGGCCAGCAGCGCCAGCGAAGGGCCGAGGTCGCCGACGATTTCGGCTTGCGGGAAATAGACCTGCTCGACATCGGCTGATTGGTAGCCGACATGAATGACCTTCGGCCCCTTCGCCCCCATGATGAAGGGCGGCTTCTCCACGGTGTCGTGACCGATGGTGATGATCAGATCGGCCTGCTCGATGGCCTCGTGCACGTAGTCGCGCTCCGAAAGGGCTGCCGTTCCCATATAGAGCTCCGTGCCGCCGGGCACGGTGCCCTTGCCCATCTGCGTGGTGAAATAGGGAATTTGCGTCCGCAGCACGAACTGCGCGACGTCGGGGGTCACGCGCGGTCGCGACGCCGCCGCGCCGAACATCAGCAGCGGGCGCCTGGCTTCCAGGATCATACGGGCGGCGCGATCAAGCGCGCCTGGACTGGCCAGCGGCAGTTCGACCGGGTGCGTCGGCACCAGCGCGATCGGTTCGCACTCGGCCGCCGCAATGTCTTCCGGCAGTTCCAGATGTACGGGACCGGGACGCTCTTCCTGGGCGACACGGAAAGCTTCGCGCACCAGCGAGGGGATCATCTTCGGCGAGACGATCTGGCGCGACAGCTTGGTCAGCGGCTTCATCGCCGCGACGATGTCGACGATCTGAAAGCGCGCCTGCCGGGATGACAGGATGCCCTTCTGGCCGGTGATCATGATCATCGGCATCGCGCCGAGCAGCGCATAGGCCGAACCGGTCGAAAGGTTGAGCGCGCCTGGGCCAAGCGTGGTGATACACACACCCGGCTTGCCGGTAAGCCTGCCATAGGTGGCGGCCATGAAAGCGGCTGCCTGCTCGTGACGGGTCAGGATCAACTGGATCGAGGAGCGGCGGATGGATTCGACGATATCGAGATTTTCTTCGCCCGGAATGCCGAAAATCCGTTCGACCCCTTCGTTCTCGAGGGCCGCGACGAACAGATCCGAACCTTTGGTCATAAACTGTCTCTCCCGCAACATTCCGTCGGCCCCCCTTCATATGGCATCGGAATGCGACGCCTCAAAGAGGCATCTTCGGCCGCGGGTCAGAGGCGCGTGTTGCAACTCGCCGCTTTCGGCGAAGCGAAAAGTTCCTTCGGCGCAGACCATTGGCTGACGGTCGCGCCGCGCGTGCCGGTGATCAGCGAGCGCAGTTCCGACAGATAGGTCTGCACGAAGAACGAGGTCTGGCTTTCCAGCGGCGTATAGGGCCCCGGCCGGTAGGCGCGCGACATGATGCCGTCGGCATTGTCTTCGGTGATCTTCTTGTCCTGCACCGTGGTGATGTCCCACATCCAGCTGATCGCATCGGCGTCGACGTCGTTATCGGCATCCTTGTCGACGAGCCAAGTCAGGATGACGTCTGTTTCCATGGCGTTGCGCGGTATCATCTGGAACAGCGTGACATAGTCATTGGCAGCACTTGCAAACGACAGGCGTCCGAGGCGAAAGCCGCTTTCGCCGCCATCATAGGCACGACGACCACCCATCAGGCACGAGACCCCCTCGCCCGTATTGGACAGCGTGTTACGGCCGGAGCCGATCGGCTTGCGGTGCATGGCGAACGGCATCGTGTCCAGGTCGCCAGCCTGCCACGCGCCCTTGTGGAACTCGGCATCGCCGATGACGCTGTGCCAGGCCTCGATTTCGTTCTGCCACTCGACCGCCTTGTCGGCATCGCGGGTCGCGGTCACTTTGACATGACCGTTGACGCGGTAATATTCGGGGTGAGCCGGACGGCAGTGATAGCATTCAAGGAAGTTCTCGAGCACCAGCTTCCAGTTCGCCTTGGTCAGGTAATTCCTGCGCGCAACGATGCGTGCGCGGTCGAGGCCGTTCTCGCGCAAGCCACCGGTCAGCCCGTCCGCGACAGGCTGGATGTCGGGCAACGACTTGGCATCGAGGCCGCAGAATACCAGGCCGCCGAAACTCTTGCAGGGCACCCGGTGCAGGCCGAGCGTTTCCGGATCGGCGCTTGTAGGAAGGTCCTGCCGCGACTGCAATTTGCCGGTCAGCCTGAACGACCAGGCATGATATGGGCAGACCAGAAGCTTGCCGCGACCATCCTTGGCGCAGAGCCGCGAGCCGCGATGGGTGCAGACATTGTAGTAGGCCGCGATGTCCTCCTCGCCATCGCCGAAGCGCACGACGATGATCTCTTCGTCGAACAGCTGGCGCACGATGTAGCGGCCCTTTTCAGGGACCTCGCTGGCATGGGCGACAAGCATCCATTGGCGCGGAAACCACAAGTCACGTTCCAGCGCGAAGATCGTAGGGTCGGCATAAAAGGCCTGTTCCAGCGACCAGTCCGGACGTTGCCGGTCGATCAGCCTGACGGTCTCGCTTCTGTCGATAGGCTGGCTGTTCGGTGTATAGGCCTGCACTGCAACACCTTTCTGCTCGCTGGCGTTAGGATGACGTTTCGATAGGAATGTGCGATGCGGAAAGGCTTGCGGCAAACACAGAAATGATAGACCTTCATATCGAAAAGGCATGAAGGCAGGTTTGGATTGTGAAAACCCTCAAGACATCGCTTCCCCTGCTGAACGCCATGGTCGTCTTCGAGGCTGCCGCCAGGCATGGCGGGCTGACGTTGGCCGCTCAGGAGCTGAACATCGCCCAATCGGCGGTCAGCAGGCACGTCGCCAATCTCGAGCGCCAGCTGTCGGTCGAGCTGTTCGCGCGCAAAGGCAACCGCGTCGCCGTCACCGGGGCCGGCAACACGCTAGCCGAAGCGATCCGCGAGGGTCTCGGCACCATCAGGCAAGCGGTCGAGGATTTGACCGCGCACGACAGCGATACATTCGTGGTCGGCTGCAGCCACGACTTCGCGCAGGCATGGCTGATGCCGCGCTTCGGCCTCATCACATCGCAGGTTGCCGATGGCCGGGTGCTGCTGCAGACATCCACCGACTACAGGGATTTCGACCAGCCTGAAGTGGCGCTGTCGATCCGCTTCGGCGAAGCCGGGCAATGGTCCGAATTCGTGACCGAAAAACTGCTCGACGGTGAATGGTTCCCGGTCTGCGCACCGGCGTTCCTGGCGCGTTATCCGGCGCTCGCCTCGGAAGACCCAGAGGCTTTCATAGCAGTGCCGCTGCTGCATCAGGTGACGCCGCCGGGCGCGATCGACAGCTGGCAATCGTGGATCGGAACCGACCGGAAACTCGATGGACCTCGGTTCACGGGCTACATGTCGATGATCCACGAAACCATCGCCGGGCGCGGCGCCGCGCTCGCCTGGGCCGGGTTTGCCGACGAGCATCTGCGCCGCGGCCAGCTCGTCCGGCTGACGAAGACCTCGCGTCGTCACGCCGGCTCCTTCCACATCGTCACGAGGAAGAATGCCGGCCCGGTGGTCAGGGCGGTGGCGCAGGCGCTGCTCGGCAGCGTCGACGACTGCTGACATCAAGCCTCGCGGCCAAATCGCGACGCCTCATGACGCGCGCCCCAGGCCGGCATGGCGGCCTCGATCTCTGCTTCCGACTTGAAGGCATCGGAGGCGTAGCGATCGACACGGAACCGCTCCGCGGAAACGAATGGGGTCTGCCCGAGGACCAGTTCGCAGGAGAGCCGGCCAAGACCCGGCCCATGGGTGACGCCGCTCTCATTATCGCCGCCGACGACCACGATATTGTCGCTGCCGGGGACCTTGCCGACGATAAGACCGTTGTCGGGCGTGTAGCACGGCACACCTTGCGCCCAACTCGCGATCGTCGAACCGCGCAGCGGCGGGAACACCGTCTGCAGCTCGGCAAGCTCCTGCTCGAATGTCTCCTGCATCAGTTCGAGATTGTGCGGTTGGCCGGGTTCGATTTCGCTGTCATTTGTTTTGTACAGGGGTTTGTAGTGCCGGCCGGTTCCCCACATGACGGCCCCGAATGTCTCGCGCAGCCACAGCCGCAATTCGCGGCACTGGACGGTGGGGATGGTCGACGGCAGCCCGCGATCATCGGTGACGATGCGTGTCGCGACGACCCGCAGCAGCGGCAACTTCCAGCCGAGGCCCGATATGATCTGGTTGTCCCATGCGCCAGCGGCAACGATCACGCCGTCAGCCTCAAGGCTGCCCTGATCGGTCTCGATCGCCACCCGGTCGTCGGCATCATGGACGGCCGTCACGCGTGTGTTGCTGCGGAATACGCCGCCCAGCTCGCTGATCTGGCCGGTCAGCACACCCATTGCCAGCTTGGTGTCGAGCTGGATGCCATGCGGATTGTAGGCCGCCGAATGGACCCGCGCCGGATCGATGAGACCTTGCATCTTCTGGCCGATCTGCGCGGCGTTCAGATCCTGCATTTCCGTCGGGGCATAGGAAGAGTCCAGCACCGGGCGGACAAAACGCTCGCGCCCGTCCTCGGTCAGCGCCATGATCAAGGTGCCGTTCGGCCGATAGCCGATCTCGACGCCGACCTCGTGCAGCCGGCGATAGAAATCGAGGCCATATTGCTGCAGCTGAAGACCCTCTTCGCCAAGCGGAATCATGCCGGCAGACCAATGCGAGACAAATCCCGCGCCGGCGCTGGTGGTCGCGGCACCCGGCTGACCCGCATCGATGACCGTCACCCGGCGCACGCCGGACCGCAGCAGATGGAAAGCCGCGCTGCAGCCGATGATGCCGCCGCCGATTACCGCGATGTGCCTGCTATCGCTCCCGCCATGGCTTCCGTTTGAACTCATCTTTGTTCTCCCTTTTGCCGATGGTCCGATCGGAGCGACATGCAGCGACGGCGACCATACAGGCCCGTTCGGAGCTGTATAGACACATGTGTCTGTGGCCTGATACTTGATGCGTACTGCATCTGGATCACACGTCCGGAACGCCGCTTGATCCGGCCTTCCGTCGTGTTGGCGTTGCCAAGAGAGTGAGAAAAAAGTGAGCGTTTCGACTGCCGCCAAGGCCATTTTCGACAGTGAAATCATATGGGACGCGCATTCCGGCTTCATGCCGGACCCGGCTGCGGACCTGAACAATCTGCAGATCTGGCGCGACGCCGGCATCGACTATCTGTCGATTGATGTCGGCTTCGACCTGTTGCCCTGGGAGCAGACAGTGCGGACGCTCGCAAATTTCCGCCACTGGATCCTTGCCAATCCCGAGCACTACACGCTGGTCTCCTCGGTAGAGGAAATCCGCAAGGCAAAGCTTGAGGGCAAACTGGCAATCACCTTCGACGTCGAGGGCATGAACGCGCTCGACGGCCGCATCGAAATGGTGGAGTTCTATCACCATCTGGGTGTGCGCCAGATCTTGTTTGCCTACAACAGGAACAACCTCGCCGGCGGCGGTTGCCACGATGTCGAGACCAGCCTGACGGCGTTCGGCCGCCAGGTCATCGACGAGATGAACCGTCTCGGCATGTTCGTCGACGTCACCCACACCGGCTATCGCACCTCGATGGAGGTGATGGAATATTCCAACCGGCCGGTGATCTTCTCGCACTCCAACGCCAAGGCCTTGTGCGGCCATGGCCGCAACATCACCGACGAGCAGATAAAGGCCTGCGCGCGCACCGGCGGCATCGTCGCGATCGTCGGGCTCAATCGTTTCCTGGGAGAGGGACGCACGGACTCGGACAGGTTGGCCGACCACATCGAATATCTTGTCGATCTGGCTGGCCCAGATCATGTCGGCATCGGGCTGGACTACGCCTTCCCCGTCGACATCAAAGGCATCGACCGTATCATTTCCGACAACCCGCAATTCTGGCCCAGGAGCGAGTATCCGGAAGGGGCGACGACCTACGCGGCTCCCGGCCAGATGAGCGAACTGACCGATGTGCTTCTGCGCCGCGGCCAGTCCGAGCAGACCGTGCGCAACGTCCTGGGCGGCAATTTCGTGCGCCTGGCGGCCGAAATCTGGAAGTGATCGGCCGCGGAGAGGCGCATGTCCGCTACAGCTCTTGATCCAGGCCCCACCGAATGGCGGGCCAAGCCGCGCCGTGTGGGCGATCACATTTAGCCCGCGTAGGGCCCAAGCCGACGCGCTGGCGCGGTCGGAACAGATGTCGATATTTCCCGCAAGATCGTCCGTATTCAAGATTCGGACATGCCGGCAAAATTTTCGCTAGACATACATGTCTATTATTAGCAGTTTTAGCTGACAGACACATTCGGCCCGGCTTGGAGAATGGCCAACGGCCGGAAACAAGACAACGAAAACAGCAGAGGGGTAGAGCATGTCCATTCTAGCCGACACCAGGGTTTCGCGCCGCAGCCTGCTCGCCGGAGCCGGCGCTTTCGGCCTCGCCTCAATGGTCAATCCAAAAGTTTCCTGGTCGAGCGACGGGCCGATCCTCAAGGTGCGCTCCTACGCCGACATCCAGACGCTCGACCCTTGCTTCCGGCTGGCGGCACCCGAAGGCGACATCACCAGCGTCATCTTCGCCGGCCTCGTCGTCACCACGCCGGGCGACAGCTGGGGCTGGCGGCCGATGGCGGCGGAGACGATCAAGCAGCTCGATCCGCTGACCGTCGCCTTCCAGCTGCGCGACAATATCGGCTTCACCGATGGCTACGGCCAGATGACGGCCGAAGACGTCAAGTTTTCGATCGAACGCATCGCCGATCCCGCCAACAAGAGCCCCTACTCCGGCGACTGGGCGACGCTCAAAGAGGTCGAAGTCAAGGACAAGCTGTCGGGGCTGATCCACCTGAAGCAGGCCTTCGCGCCGCTGTGGACGTCGACCTTGCCGACGCCTTCCGGCACCATCCTGTCGAAGCGCGCCATCACCGAGCTCGGTGG
The DNA here is from genome assembly GCF_040320355.1 of Mesorhizobium sp. M0715. Classification (NCBI taxonomy): domain Bacteria; kingdom Pseudomonadati; phylum Pseudomonadota; class Alphaproteobacteria; order Hyphomicrobiales; family Phyllobacteriaceae; genus Mesorhizobium; species Mesorhizobium sp. M0715. The sequence goes on from NZ_JAMYPL010000006.1 coordinate 197,747, forward strand.
CAAGATGGGTGTCAAGCCGGTGGCCCAGTCGGGGCCCTACATCCTGAAGGAATGGCTGCCCAAGCAGCGCACGGTGCTGGTGCGCAATCCCGACTGGAAGTACGAGCAAGGTGCCTTCGCGGAGATCCACATCCATCCGATCGAGGATGAGAAGACCGCCGAACTCGGCTATGAGGCCGGCGACCTGGATTACACCTGGACCGCGGTCTCCTCGATCTCGCGCCTGAAGCAGACACCGCCGCCAAAGACGACCGTGGTCGAGAAGCCGTCGCTGGCCTTTGTCTGGCTTGGCATGAACCAGGATGTCGCGCCTTTCAACAATCCGAACATGCGCCGCGCGGTTCAGTACGCCGTGGACCGCAAGGCGGTGGTCGATGCCGCCTATTTCGGCGCCGCCGCCACCGCCACCGGCATCATCGCGCCCGGCCTGCCCGGCCATCGCGAGAAGAACCTGTTCGATTTCGATCCGGACCGCGCCCGCGACATGATCGCCAAGGAAGGACTGGCCGGCGCGACGATCACGCTCGACATCCTCAACAAGACCGAGCGCCTGACCGCGGCGCAGGTCGTGCAGTCGAACCTGCAGGATGTCGGCCTCACTGTGGAGATCAAGCAGAACGACAGCGGCACCTTCTGGACGCTGGGCGCCAAGGAAGGCGACTACTACAAAAAGCTGCAGATGATCATCAGCCGCTTCTCCATGCAGCCGGATCCGAGCTGGGCCACTGCCTGGTTTACCCGCGACCAGATCGGTGTCTGGAACTGGGAGCGGTTTTCCAGCGAGGAATTCGACAAGCTCAATGCCGAAGGCATGGTCGAGCTCGACCCGGCAAAACGCGATGTCATCTACAAGAAGCTGCAGGACCTGATGGAGGAGAACGGCAACTACGTTTTCCTGACGCATGAGGTCACCGGCATCATGAATCGATATACGCTTGTGGCCGGCCTGAAGCCGAACGGCGAACCCGTGTTCACCGACTTCAAACCCGCATGATATCGGCGGGCGGGGCTCGTCCCCGCCAAAGACCGTCCGACAGGTACTGGAAATGATCCGCTACGCCCTCAAGCGTCTGTGGCTTGGCGCCATCATCATCAGCGTGGCCATGATGATGATGTTCGCCATGGTTTACCTCATTCCCGGCGACCCGGCCTCCGTTGCGCTGGGGCCGCGCGCGACGCCGGAGATGATGGAGGCGCTGCGCGTACGCATGGGCCTCGATCAGCCGGTGTGGCGGCAGTTCCTACATTTCTACGGATCGGTCCTGCGCGGCGATCTCGGCACAGAGGTGCTGTCAGATCGGCCAGTTCTGGACGTGGTGATGGAACAGCTTCCGTTCACGCTGGCGCTGGTGGTCGGCGGCATCACGTGGTCGGTGGCGCTCGGCATTCCGCTTGGCTGCATCGCGGCGGTGCGGCGCGGCGGCTTTGTCGATCAGGTGATCGGGGTGCTGTCGGTGGCGATGATCGCCGTGCCGTCCTTCGTCGTCGCCATCTATTCGCTGCTGGTGTTTGCGGTCGCCCTGCAATGGCTGCCGGCGATCGGCGCCGGCGAACCGGGCGACCTCGCCAGCCAGCTCCAGCACCTCATCTTGCCGTCGCTGGCGGTTGGCCTTGGCTGGATCGGCTATATCTCGCGCATGGTGCGCGCCTCGATGCTGGAGACGCTGGAAGCCAGCCATATCCGCACGGCGCGCGCCTTCGGCCTGACCGAGCACAGGATCGTCTACACCTACGCCCTCCGCATCGCCGTGCTGCCGACGATCACCTTGCTCGGCGTCGGCATCGGCCACATGCTGTCGTCTTCCGTCTTCGCCGAAATCGTCTTTGCCCGTCCCGGCATCGGCAAGCTGGTCTATGAGGCGATCTCGGTGCGCAACTATCCCATCGTCTCCGGAGCCGTGCTGGTCACCACGGTCTTCTTCGTTCTCGTCAACGTAGCAGCCGACATCCTCGTCGGTATCTTGGATCCCCGTGTCAGATCAAGTTTCAACTGAGCTGCCATCCCGCAGCTTCCGTCTCGGCATGATATGGCGCACCTTGCGCCGCATCATGCGCGAGCCGCTCGGCGCGATCGGCCTGACGCTGGTGACGGTCGTGGTGCTGTCGGCGGTCTTCGCCAGCCTCCTGACCAGCTATGCGCCGAGCAAGATATCGCCGGCCGAACGCTTCGCTTCGCCGAGCCTCCTGCATCTGCTCGGCACCGACCATCTCGGCCGCGATCTTCTCACCCGGGTGCTCTATGGCGGACGCGTCGCGCTTTTGATCGCGCTGGGCGCGACAGCGGTGTCGCTGGTTGTCGGCGTCGTGCTAGGGCTGATCGCAGGCTATGGGCCGCGCTGGCTCGACAATGTGCTGCTGCTGATCTTCGACGCCGTGAAGAGCTTTCCCACCGTTATGCTGGCGCTGACGCTGGTCACCCTGTTCGGCCCCTCGCTCTACGCGGTGGTGCTGGTGGTGATGCTGGTCAATGTGCCGGGTTATGCGCGCATCATCCGAACCCAGACGCTGGTGCTCAAATCGGCCGAACACGTCATGGCGGCGCGCTCGATGGGGGCAAGCGCCGGCCGCATCCTGCGTGTCCATATCCTGCCCAACATCATCGGCCCGATCCTGATCCTGATCTCGATGGACATTCCCGTGGTGGTGGCGATCGAGGCGGGCATGAGCTTCCTCGGGCTCGGCGTGCGGCCGCCGACGCCGAGCTGGGGTGCGATCCTCAATGACGGCTTCGCCAACATCCGCGATTCCTACTGGATCGTGATTGCCGGCGGCCTGCCGATCGTGCTGACCACGCTCGGCTTCACCTTCTTCGGCGAGACGCTACGCGACCTCTTCGATCCCAGGCTGAAGGGACGCTCATGACGGTTCTCGAGGTCAAGGATCTGAGCGTCGCCTTCCACACCGAGGCCGGGCGACTGGAGGCGCTGAAGCAGGTGAGTTTTTGCGTGCCGGCCAACCGCAGCGTCGGCGTGGTCGGCGAATCCGGCTGCGGGAAATCGACGCTCATCAACGCCATTCTCGGCCTGCTCGCCGACAATGGTGAAATCACATCGGGCGAGATCATCTTCGAGGGCGACAAGGACCTTGCCCGGCTCGACCCGACCGCGATGCGCGGCCTGCGTGGCCTCAGGATCGCCACTGTGTTCCAGGATCCGATGGGCGCGCTCAACCCGGTGCTGTCGGTGGGGCGGCAGATGCGCGACATTCAGTATCGCTCGGGTCTGTCGAAGCGGGACAAGGATGCACGCTCCGTCGCCATGCTGCGCAAGGTTCGCATTCCCGATCCGGGAAGCCGGCTGACGCAGTTTCCACACGAGTTCTCCGGCGGCATGAAGCAGCGCATCGCCATTGCGATGGCGCTGATGATGGAGCCGGCGCTGCTGATCGCCGACGAGCCGACGACGGCACTCGATGCGACGCTGGAGGTGGCCACCATCGAACTGCTCAAGGATCTGCAGCGCGACATCGGCTGCTCGGTGCTGTTCATCTCGCATCATCTGGGCGTGATTGCCGAACTCTGCGACGAGATGATCGTGATGTATGCCGGCGAAGTAGTGGAGAGCGGCACGACCCGCGAGATATTCCACGATGCGCGTCATCCCTACACGCAGAAGCTTTTGGCTTGCGATCCCGCCCGGCTGTCGCAGCGGGTTGCTCGCCTGCCGACCATTGCCGGGACCTTGCCGGATTTGCGCCGCCGGCCGAGCGGCTGCGTCTTCCAGCCGCGCTGCGATCGCGCCGACGCCCAATGCCTGACGACGCCTCCCAGCGCAGTCCTCGGTGGGTCTCACATCGCCCACTGCTGGCATGCGGACATTCCCTTGGGAGCGATGAACGCATGAGCTCCGAAGACCTGCTCAGCGTCAATGATTTGCGCGTCGCGTTCCGCGCTGGCGGCCTGTCCGCCAGGCTCGCGGGGCGGGCCACCGAGATCGAAGCGGTCTCCGGCGTCAGCTTCACGCTTCAACGAGGCAGCACCTTCGCGCTGGTCGGCGAATCCGGCTCGGGCAAGACGACGCTGGCGCGCACGCTCAACGGTCTTCAGCCGGTGAAGGCGGGCACGATCCTGTTTGAAGGGCAGGAACTGCAAGGCCTGTCTAACACCGCCATGAAACCGGTGCGGCGGCGCATGCCGATGATGTTCCAGGATCCTGTGGGATCGCTGTCACCACGGCTCAGCGTGCGCTCGCTGCTGTCTGAGCCTTTCGTCATTCACGGCTTGTCCGATCGCGATCTCAACGCCGAAGTCACACGGCTTCTTGCGCTGGTCGGGCTGCCGCGCGATTTCGCCGACCGCTACCCGCACCAGCTTTCCGGCGGCCAAGCGCGCCGCGTCGGTGTGGCGCGGGCGATCGCTCTGGACCCGGTGCTGGTCGTCGCCGACGAGCCGACCGCCGGCCTCGACGTCTCCGTGCAGGGAGAGGTGCTGAACCTGCTCAACGACCTGCGCGACCGAATGGGCCTGTCGATGCTGATCATCACCCACAATCTGCATGTCGTGCGCCAGATCGCCGACCGCATGGCGGTGATGTATCTCGGGCGCTTCGTCGAGCAGGGTGAAACCGAAGCGATCTTCCGCGCGCCGCATCATCCCTATACGGCGGCCCTTCTGTCCGCCAATCCCGAGCCGGACCCAGATCGGGTGCACCAGCGCATCACGCTGCCGGCCGACGTTCCCTCCCTGCTGGCGCGCCCTTCAGGCTGCGAATTTCACACACGCTGTCCGCAGGCCCAGCGCTGCTGCGCGGTGGATGTCCCCATCCCGGTCGCGGTCGGAAACGGCCGCCTGACCTGCCATTTCCCGCTGAACACATAAGGATCGCCACCGGCGCAAGTTGTCGGCCGGGGCGTCGAGAGGAGCCGCCATGCAAGATATCCGCGTCGTCACCGATTTCCCGCGCAAAATCCGCGAGATCGAGAATTTGTGGATTCCGATGCCTGACGGCGTCAAGCTGGCGGCGCGTGTCTGGCTGCCGGAAGACGCGGAGGCCGATCCGGTGCCGGCGATCCTCGAATATTTGCCCTACCGCAAGCGCGACGGAACGGTGGAGCGCGATGCGCTGACGCATCCCTATTTTGCCGGTCACGGCTATGCCGGCGTGCGGGTCGACATGCGCGGCTCAGGCGACAGCGAGGGATTGTGCAAGGGTGAGTATCTGAAGCAGGAGCAGGATGACTGTCTGGCGGTCATCGAATGGCTGGCCCGGCAATCCTGGTGCTCGGGTAGTGTCGGCATGATCGGCATCAGCTGGGGCGGCTTCAACGGGCTTCAGGTCGCCGCGCGGCGACCGCCAGCATTGAAAGCGGTTGTCTCGCTGTGCTCCACGGATGATCGCTACAATGATGACGTGCATTATCTCGGCGGCGCCATGATGTGCGACAATCTGATGTGGGGAACCACCGCCTGGGCCATCGCCATGACCCCGCCCGACCCGTTCATTGTCGGCGATCGCTGGCGCGATCTTTGGGAGCAACGGCTGAACGGCAACGGCATCTGGATGCAGGACTGGTTCGAACACCAGCGCCGCGACGATTTCTACAAGCACGGCTCGATCTGCGAGGACTATTCCGATGTCGAAATCCCGGTCTATGCCGTCGGCGGCTGGGCCGACGGCTATCCCAATCCGATCTTCCGGATGCTGGAAAAACTGAGCGGTCCTCGCAAGGGCCTGATCGGACCCTGGGGCCACAAATATCCGCACTTCGCCATGCCCGGCCCGCGTATCGGCTTCCTGCAGGAGTGCCTGCGCTGGTGGGATCAATATCTCAAGGGCATCGACACCGGCATTGCCGACGAGCCGATGCTGCGCGCCTGGATTCAGGACCCCGCACGGCCGGCGGCGATCTATGACGAGCGGCCCGGCCGCTGGGTGGCGGAGCCGGCGTGGCCGGGACCAGGCGTTGGCGAAAAGGTGCTGAACCTTGCGCCGCATGTGCTGAGCGAGGCCAGGGGCGAAGATACGATCCTGGAGATTTCGTCGCCGCAGACGGCCGGCCTGTCGTCCGGCGCCTGGTGCGGTTATGGCGTCATGCCGACTTTGCCGGTCGACCAGCGCACGGAGGAAGGCAATGCCCTGATCTTCGAGACCGCGCCGTTGACCGAAGCCATCGAGATCCTTGGTTTCCCCGAATTCGAGGTCAGGCTCTCCTCTGACAAGCCCGTCGCCCTTCTGTCCGCCACGCTGTCGCAAGTGTTCCCTGAAGGTGCTGCCTCGCGCATCAGCTATGGCATCCTCAACCTGAGCCATCGCAACGATGATCTGGACATCGCACCCATGGTGCCGGGCCAGGCGGAAACGGTGCGCATCAAGCTGCGCTGCTGCGGGCAGCGTTTCGAGGTTGGCGAGCGTATCCGGCTGGCACTGGCGACATCGCATTGGCCCATCGTCTTCCCGACCGCCGAGCAGGCGACGCTGTCGATCCATTGCGGCGACAGCCGGCTGATCCTGCCGGTGCGCCCACCGCAGAAGCTGGACGACACGCTGGGGGCTTTCCTGGCTCCGGAAAGCGCTGTGCCGATGGAGCAGGAGGTTCTGGCCAAGGGCGACGGCTTCCGGCGCTCGGTTTCGACGGACCAGGACACCGGCGAGACCGTTTATCAGGTCGTCAATGATGGCGGCACGGTGCGGCATCCACATACGCAGATGACCGTTGCGGCGAGGCATGTCGACCGGTTCACCATCCACCCCGACGATCCGAACTCGGCGGTCGGCACCTGCACCTGGGAAAAGTCCTATGGCCGCGGCGACTGGCAGGCGCGCCTTTCGGTGAAAGCGACCGTGCGCGCGCTGCGCGATGTCTGGCGGATCGAGACCCACATCACTGCCCATGAGGGAGATGAAGTGGTCGTCGATCGCAGTGAGGTCAAGGAGTATCCGCGCGACCTCAACTGAAAGCGGCTGCGATTGGCAATCAGGCCATCGATCTCGGCAAGGCGGCAGCCAGCGCATCGACGGCCAGCCGCACCTTCAGCGGCAGATGCGGCGTCTGCAGCCAAAGGGCATGGCAGTCGTAGAGATATCGCGGCTGGTCCGGCAACAGTGCGACCAGCGCGCCGGCTTCAATGCGCTCGCGCACCAGCCACCAGGGCAGCCAGGCAAGCCCCATGCTCTCAACAGCCGCATCGGCGATGGCATCGAGATCGTCGAGCCGCAGCCGCCCGGTTGGCGTAATCTCCTGTACGGATTGCCCCTCGCGCGCAAACAGCCACGGCTGAACGACTTGGCCGAGCCGGCGGTAGACAATCGCCTGATGATCAGCGAAGTCTTCGATACGCTGCGGCTCGTCATGAATTCTGAGATAGGAGGGTGCGGCGCAGACGACCATGTCCTGGCGCGCGACGCGGCGTGCGATCAACCCCGCCTTGTCGCCCAGAGCACCGGTCCGAATGGCGAGATCGTATCCGTCTTCGGCAAGATCGGCGAAGCGGTCGGTGAGCGACAGGTCGAGCTCCAGCATCGGATATTGCCGCGCCAGCCGCAGCAGCACGGGTGCAACGCAATGGCGGCCGAAATGCGCCGGCATGGTGACCCGCAGTTTTCCACGTGGTTCGGAGAACTGGTCGGCGGCGAGCGCATCGGCGGCTTCGGCCTCGGCCAGCACCACCCGGCAGCGTTCATAGTAGGCGCGCCCGAAGTCGGTCAGGCTCTGCCGCCGCGTGGTCCGGTTGAGCAGCCGCACGCCCAGCCGCTCCTCGAGGAACCGCACATGCTTGCCAACCATTGGTCCGGACAGATCGAGTGCGACTGCGGCGGCTGCGAACGAGCCGAGGTCGACGGCCCTGACGAACACGGACATGCTCTCAAGCCGATCCATATTCAAAACTCCTGGTTTCTACTGTTCTTCCCTTACAGCCATTTATCCCCGGCAAGCCTAGCTGCATAGCTCATTCGGTTCAGATGATTTGGAGTATCCCGAATGACACGCGTAGTTCGCTTTCACCAGCATGGTGGCCCGGAGGTTCTGCGCATCGAGGATGTCGCGCTTTCCCCACCGGGGCCGGGCGAAGTTCAAATCCGGGTCAAGGCACTCGGCCTCAATCGCGCCGAAGCGCTGCTGCGCGCGGGCGCCTATATCGAGACGCCGACGCTCCCGGCGGGGCTTGGTCTTGAAGCGGCGGGTGTCGTCGAGACTATTGGCGACGGCGTGAAGGATTTCGCGCCAGGTGACAGCGTCAGTGTCATCCCGCCGCAATCGATGATCCGCTGGCCGGCCTATGGCGATCTTGCCACCTACCCCGCCCGACTTATCGTCAAGCATCCGCAGTCGCTTGACTGGCAAACGGCAGCGGCGGTCTGGATGCAATATCTCACCGCTTATGGCGCGCTGATCGACATCGCCGGGCTGCACAGCGGAGACGCCGTCGTCATCACAGCAGCATCGAGCAGTGTCGGGCTTGCGGCGATCCAGATCGCCAACAAGGTCGGCGCGACCGCGATCGCGGTGACGCGGACATCGGCGAAGATGCGGGCGCTGCTCGAGGCCGGCGCGGCCGACGTCGTGGCCTCGACGGAGGAGGATCTGGCGGCGCGATTGAACCAGATCGCCGGGCCGCGAGGCGTGCGCGTCGTGTTTGATGCGGTCGGCGGCCCGATCTTCGAGCCGCTGACGGCGGCCATGTCGCATAGCGGCATCCTCATCGAATATGGCGGACTGAGCCACGCGCCGACGCCATTCCCGCTGCCAGCGGTGCTGAGCAAGACGCTGACACTGCGCGGCTACCTCGTGCACCAGATCACCGGTAACCCGGTAAAGCTGGAGGCCGCCAAGGCGTTCATCGTCGAAGGCCTGCAGAGTGGGGCACTAAGACCGATCATCGACCGGACCTTTGCGTTCGACCAGATCGTCGAAGCGCATCGGCATCTGGAATCAAACGAGCAGTTCGGCAAAATCGTGGTGATGATTTGAGCGGAGTTGACAAACAAATCGTTCCTGGGGGCGATATCGCTCTTGAAGGCGCCGAGTTGCATTCCTAACTGTCTCACGCGGGCCGGGCCCCTCTGACTATCGCTTTTGGCGATCGTGATGTCGGACCGCTTTAACGGGCCCCTTTCCATGTTTTCGGTCAAGCGGGCTCAATCTTTTTCGGTTTGGAGCCCCGTATGACATCTTCTCTTCTTGGCATGACTTGCCCCTCCTGCCGCGTTGCGCTCGTGATGAGCGAACGCCAGGGTATCGAAATCGACTACTGTCCGCAGTGCCGCGGCGTCTGGCTTGATCGGGGAGAACTCGACAAAATCATCGAGCGTTCCGGCAGGGAAGCGGCGCCCGCGCCGCAGCCACAGCCGGCAGCATTCTCCCAGCCGCAACACGGCCAGGGCCGCGACGACGATTATTCCCGCTCCCACGGCCACCGCTATCCGAAGCGGAAGAAATCATTTTTCGAAGAGTTGTTCGATTGACCGCATGACGCCGGCACCCGGCGGCGGCTGAAAACTTCCGAAACCGCAGAGACAAAGGTTCATCTCCGATGACTTCCCGTACAAGCCGATTTGCAGCCCTCTTTGCAGGACTGTTCCTGGCGTTTTCGATGGTTGCGATAGACCATGCCGAGGCGCGCCGCGGCGGCAGTTTCGGCAGTCGTGGCATGCGCACGTTCCAATCGGCACCGCCGACCAGGACCGCACCGGCCCCGACCGCTCCAGTCGAGCGTTCGATGACGCCCAACACCGGTGCGAACAACGCGGCCCAGCAGCCGCAGGCCGGCCCGCAGAGGCCCGGCTTCATGAGCGGTTTCGGTGGAACGATGATGCGCGGCCTGCTGCTCGGCGGCCTGATCGGCCTGCTCGTCGGCCAAGGCTTCGGCGGCCTGGCCGGCATGTTCGGTTTCCTGCTTCAGGCCCTGCTCATCGGTGGCACGATCATGCTGGCTATCCGCTTCTTCCGCTCGCAATCGGCGCGTGGTCCTGCGCCAGCGCTCGCCGGTGTCGGCAATGCCCAGGCTTCGAGATTTGAGAACCGCGCAACGGCAGGGCAGCAGACTGCAGGCTCCTTCACAATTCCTGGCTTTGGCGGTGTTTCGGGCGGAAGCTCTCCGGCCATCGGTTCTGATGAGATCACGCTGGCTCAGACCGACCTCGACGCATTCCAGCAGCTGTTGACCGATGTCCAGGAAGCATTCGGGCGCGAAGACCATGCCGCTCTGCGCCGGGCTGTTACCCCCGAAATGGTGTCCTATCTGTCGGAAGAGCTGGCCGACAATGCCCAGAAAGGTCTCAGGAACGAGGTAACGGACGTCACGTTGCTGCAGGCCGACGTCGCTGAAAGCTGGCGTGAGGATGACCACGACTACGCCACGGCCGCATTGCGCTACGAGTCTCGTGACGTGATGCGCGAACGGGCCAGCGGCAAGGTCGTCGCGGGCGACGATGATCATCCGACAGAGACGACCGAGCTGTGGACATTCGTGCGTGAGAATGGCTCCAGTTGGAAGCTATCGGCGATACAACAGGCTTGAGCCCAGGGCGATTTTGTCCAAGGCTTCACAGTGTGGGCGTTCAGCGCACGATCTTGACGCACATCGGCGTGCCGATCTCGATGGCGCGCCCAGTGTCGCTGAGCATGCCGGTCTCGGCGTCGCGAGCGAAGATCGAGATGCGGTCGGCATTCTGGTTGGCGGAAAACAGATGGCCGCCTGACGGCGTCAGCGCCAGGTTGCGCGGCGTCGCGCCACCACAAGAGGTATAGCCGACGAGGCTCAGCGAACCCGTCTGCTGGTCGACCGCCATGATGACAACGCTGTCATGGCCGCGGTTGGAACCGTAGACAAAGCGGCCATCCGGCGACATCTGGATATCGGCGCAATGATTGCTGTCGCGCGCCTCGGCCGGCACCGCCGGCTTTGTGTCGACAATTGACAGCTTGCCGCTGGCTTCGTCCAGCGCCATCGACACGATGGTCGAATCCAACTCATTCATGACGAAGACGAAACGCCCGTTCGGATGCAGCGCCAGATGGCGCGGGCCGGCGCCCGGCGGCAAGGCGGATTCGGCAAGCTTGGTCAGGCTGCCATCCTGCTCGATCCGGTAGGACACCAGCCGGTCGATGCCGAGATCGGCAACGATGGCTGTTCCGCCGGCAATTGTTTCGGTGACGCTGTGGGCGTGCGAACGTTCCTGCCGCGCGGCATTCGGGCCGCTGCCCCTATGCGAGATGCTGGCCAGCGGCGCCGACAGCGCGCCGTCCTTCTCGAAACCATAGACAGCCACGGCCCGATCCGGACCGCCCTCGCCCATGCCGTAATTGGCGACCAGCAGCTTCGTCCCGTCGTGGGTGATGGTGTTGTGGGCGGTGATGCTGCCGAGCGATGGCTGCTTGTTCAGATAGCGGAGCGCGCCTGAGCCACGATCGAAGCTGTAGGCGGAGACGGTGCCCTCGCGCCAGGTGAAGACTTCCGAATTGGCATAGATGTGCGAGCCGTCTGGCGTCACCGACAGGAATGTCGGATTGTCGACATCGTTGGTCTCGGCCAGTTTTCGTGTTTCCAGCGTCGTCTCGTCAAAGCTGTAGACGCCGAGACCGACGCCCCGAGCGCCCTGAAAATACGGCGCCTCGCGGTTCAGGCTGCCGACAAAGACCAGACAATCCTTGCGCATGATTTCCTCCCCTGCCCGCCTGCGCTTCGGCGCGCGGGAGCAACCAAAATTTCGCCTGTTCACGCTTGCAACGCAACCCCATATGTGAAAATACTATTTACAAAAGAAGATTGACGGGAGGAGACGTCTTGCATTTCGACGCCCTGATGCGTTTTCCGACAGCTGAGACGTGCTCCAGGCAGGGCTGGTGGAGCCGACCATGAACGATTTTGCGCCCACCGTCGGCGTCGCCTCGACGCACCCAAAAAATATGCCCGAGGAGCACGCCGCGCTGCCGGTGTGGAACGCCGAAAACTGGTTCTATGAGGATTGGCCGGTCGGGCAGAAGATCCGCTCGTTGCGACGGACCATGGCCGAAGGCGATAGCCATTTGTTCAACACGCTGGTGCTCGACATCCACCCCTATGTGCAGGACCAGATATTTGCCGAGAGCGAAGGCATTTTCGGCAAGCGGCTGATCGCCGGCGCCTTTGTCTTCTCGGCTGGCCTCGGCCTGGTCGCCACCAATTGCGTCAATGCCTTTTCCTATGGCTACGACAAGCTCCGTTTCATAAAGCCTGTCTTCATTGGCGACACGATCTATTCGATCCGCTCCAACCTCGACAAGAAGCCCCGCTACAAGGAGATGGGGCTGATCCGCGCCAGCTATGAGGTTTTCAAGGGCGAAGGCGAGCTCGTTCTCTATTGCGAGCATCTGCAGACGGTGAAGTACCGCAACCCGGCCGACTTCGTCGGCAAGACGGAGAAATAGCATGCCGGCAGCAGCCGAATTGCCGCTCGCCGGTCTCGTCGTCGTCGACATGAGCCAGTTCCTGTCGGGCCCGTACTGCTCACTCAGGCTGCTCGATCTCGGTGCCCGCGTGATCAAGATCGAGCGTCCGGATGGCGGCGACCTGTCGCGCCGGCTCTATCTCAGCGACACCGAGATCGGCGGCGATTCCACCATCTTCCACGCCATCAACCGGGCCAAGGAAAGTCTTGCCATCGACCTCAAGAACGAGGCCGATCTCGAAGCGTTGCGCGGCCTCCTGGCCAGGGCTGACGTGCTGATCCAGAATTTCCGGCCGGGCGTCATCGAACGGCTCGGCCTGGACTATGAAGCGGTCCGCAAGATCAACCCGCGGCTGGTCTATGCTTCGATCAGCGGCTATGGCGAGGATGGGCCATGGGTCAAACGGCCCGGCCAGGATCTCTTGGCGCAGGCGCGTTCCGGCGTGATGTGGCTGAACGGCGACGAGGATCAGGGACCGGTGCCGTTCGGCCTCGCCATCGGCGACATGCTGGCTGGTGCCGCCTGTGCGCAGGGCATTCTGGCCGCACTGGTGCGGCGCGGCATCACCGGTCAGGGCATTCATATCGAAACCAGCCTGCTGGAAGCGCTGGTCGATTTCCAGTTCGAGGTGCTGACGACGCATCTCAATGACGGCCGCCGGCTGCCCAGGCGCTCCAGCTTCCGCAGCGCGCATGCCTATCTGTCGGCGCCTTACGGTGTCTACCCGGCCAAGGACGGCTATCTCGCCATCGCTATGACGCCGATCCCCAAGCTGGCCGACCTCTTGTCGCTCAGCGAGTTGGCGCCCTATCGCGACAAGCCTGCATCGTGGTTCACCGCGCGCGACGACATCAAGGCGATCATCGCGCAGCGGATCGCCACCAAAACCATCGACGAATGGCTTGATATCCTCGAGCCGGCCGACATCTGGTGCGCCAAGGTACTGACCTGGCCCGAGATGCTGGCAAGCGAGGGGTTTCAATCGCTCGATATGCTGCAGACGGTGACGCGCGAGGATGACGTCTCGATCCTCACGACGAGTTCGCCGCTCCGGGTCGATGGCATCAGGGCCAAGGTCGATCGGGCGGCGCCGCGCATCGGCGAGCACAGTGCCGCCATCCGCGCGGAGTTCGGCCTGTGAGCGTGCCCAAGCTCAAAGGCATGACCTGGAGCCATCCGCGTGGCTACGATCCGATGGTCGCCTGCTCGGCGCTGTGGCAGCAGAAGACCGGTATTGCCATCGAATGGGACAAGCGCTCGCTGCAGGATTTCGAATCCTTCCCGGTCGAGGAACTGGCGCGCGCCTATGATCTCATCGTCATCGACCATCCGCATGTCGGCCAGATCACGGCCGAAGGCTGCCTGGAGCCGCTGGATGTCGCCGGACGCGAGGCGGAACGCACGGCCCTTGCCTCGGGCAGCGTCGGCCAGTCCTATCCGAGCTACAACTGGCAAGGACGGCAATGGGCTTTCCCGATCGATGCGGCAACCCAGGTCCAGGCATGGCGGCCGGATGCGATCGAGGCGCCACCGGCGCGCTGGAGCGAGGTGCTCGATCTCGCCCGGCAAGGCCGTGTGCTGCTGCCGCTGCGGCCGCCTCACGTGTTGATGGTGTTTTACACATTCGCAGGCAATCTCGGCCGTCCTTGCACCACCGATCCATCCCACGATCTCATCGATGTTGACGCCGGTAGCGAAGTGTTTGAAGCAATGCGCGAGATTGCAGCGCTCGTTGATCCGGCTTGCTTGGAGATGGATCCGATTGCCGTCTCGGAGCGCATGGCGGAGGCCGGTTCCAGGTTCGTCTGCGCGCCACTGATCTATGGCTATGTTTCCTATGCGACGACTGGCTTTCGGGCGAACCGGCTGGCCTTTGCCGATGTTCCGGTCATCGGTTCCGGCGGCCCGATCGGTTCGGCGCTCGGCGGCACCGGCATAGCCGTATCAGCCTTTTCCAAAGCCAGGGATGCCGCGATCAACTTTGCCTATTGGGTCTCGAGCGGCGATGTCCAGCGCGGCGCCTATGCCGCCGCCGGCGGCCAGCCCGGCCATGCAGCGGCCTGGGAAGATCAGGCCGTCAATGAAGCGACCGGCAATTTCTACCGGGACACGCGCGCGACACTGGAGGGTGCATGGGTGCGGCCGCGCCATGACGGCTACATGGCGTTCCAGCAGGCCGCGTCCGAACGCATCCTTTCCGGCATGACCTTCCGGCATCAAGCCCGACAGGTCGTTGCCGATCTCAATCGCCTGTTTCGGGAGAGTTCCCCGGTGCAGGTGTCCGGCGCTGCCGGTGGAGGAGCCTGAACCAAACCGAACGGAGGAGAACAAGAATGACAGGAATGATCCGCGGCCTGCTGGCCGCAACGGCGCTTGCCTCGCTTGCAACGGCCGCCTTTGCACAGGATGTGCAAGGCGTCATCGGTGGACTGCCGACCGAACTCAAGGCGCAGTATGACGGAGCGCCCCAGAAGGTATTGCCTTCGGCCTGGGAGAATTTCAACGCGCCGCCAAAGCCGTGGAAATGGTGCCACTCGGAATCCTACCAGGGCAACCCGTGGCGGGTCACGGTGACCAAGGAGTTGAAGCGTCTTGTCGACGGGCTGATCGCCGACGGCACCGTCTCCAGCTTCGAGGTGTCGGATTCCAACAATGATGCCAGCCAGCAGATCAACCAGATCCGCGCCTTCATCGACAAGAAATGCTCTATCATCACGTCGGTGCCGGGCTCGGCGACGGCGCTCGACGATGCCATCGACGCTGCCGCCAAGGCCGGCATTCCGTTCATCACCGCCGCCGGCTCGGTGACCAGCCCGAACGCCATCAATGTCGATTCCAACTATGCGCGCTGGGGCTATGACATGATGACGGCGATCGGCAAGGCGCAGCCGGACGGCGCCAGCATCCTTCTGGTCGAAGGCATCGCCGGCCACCCGATCGTGGTCCAGGAACGCCAGGGCGCGGACAAGGCGCTGGCGGAAAATCCGAAGCTGAAGATCTCGCGCAACGTCAACGGCAACTGGACAGCCAACGTCACCAAGACCGTGGTGCTGCAGGCGATCGCCACCAACCCGGCGCCGATCGATGCGGTGTGGACGACAGGCAGCGAAAGCCGCGTCGTCGCCGAAGCCTTCGCGGAAGCCGGCCGGCCGGCGCCATTGATCACCGGCTCGATCACCGGGGACGCGCTGGGCTACTGGAAGGCCAACCCCGACAAGTACCGCTTCGAAGGCCATGCGGTGCTGCCGCACTGGACCGCGCAAACACTGTTCCGCGTCGGCGAGCGCATGCTCGACGGCCAGAAGCCGAAGCTGAACACGCTGCTGATCCCGATCCCGCCTGTCCACACCGCCGATCTCGGTGCCTGGTACAAGGACTGCATGACGACGGATGCCGTGTCGATCTTCCCGATCCCGCCGAAAGATCCGATGCCGGAGGAATGGCTCGACGCCTATTTCTCGAACCCGGCGCCGACCAAGGGCTGGGATTATTCGAAGGTGCCCGATGCCTGTGCAAAGTGACGCCTGCTAGTCTCTCAGCAGGCCGGCTCCTTTCTGGGTGCGGGCCTGCCAGCATCGAAACGCGACATGCTTGAAATCAAAACCATATCCAAACGCTATGGCGAGACGATCGCGCTCGCGGACGCATCGATCGCGTTTCGGGCGGGAACCATCCACACCATCCTGGGCGAGAACGGTTCGGGCAAGAGCACGATGGTCAAGCTGCTGTCCGGCATCGTCCAGCCGGACAATGGCGCGATCCTGCTGCACGGCAAGCCGTTTTCGGGTGCCAAGCCCTCGGCCTTCCAGGCGCAAGGTTTTGCCACGGTGTTCCAGGAGGTGCTGATCGCGCCGGACTGCAGCGTCATCGATAACATCCTGCTCGGCCTCGACGGGCTGGTCCGGCGCGCTGTTCCCCGCAACGAGCGCCGTGACCGGGCGAAAGCCGCGCTGAAGCGCTTCGCGGTTACCGACGTCCCCCTCGACAAGCCAGCCGGCCTGCTGCCGCTTGCCGCGCAGCAATTGGTCGTTCTCGCCCGCGCGATCGTGCGCAACCCAAAGATCCTGATCCTCGACGAGGTCACCGCCGCGCTCGACTTCGCCGATCGCGAATCCGTCTTTTCCCTGATGCGCGCGCTGGCCGGCGAAGGCTGCCTGATCCTGTTCATCACCCACCGCATGGACGAGGTGATGTCGCTGTCGGATCGCATCTCGATCCTGCGCGGCGGCAGCGTCGTGCGCACCGAGGAGCGCGGCGCTTCGACGCCGGCTGAACTTCTCAAGGCGATGGCGCCACGCACGGCGGCGGAGCTGCAGCATGGCTGATCGCGCCGCCCTCGATTTTGGTGGTCTTGCCGTTCGGGACCTTGTCATCGCGCCCGGCGCCAGCCCGATCACGCAGGCAATCGCTCCGGGTGAGATCGTCGGGCTTGCCGGTCTCGATGGTCATGGCCAGGAGCTGTTTCTCAAGATGCTTGCCGGCCTGGAACCGCCCCATGGCGGCTCGATCGAACTCGGTTCATCGGATGCCTCCCGAAAGATTACCGGGTTTCGCAAGGCTGTCGCCAGCGGCATCGCCTATTTGCCGCGCGACCGACGCGCCAACGGCATTTTCCCGACACAGTCGGTGCTCGACAATTTCGCCGTCTCGACCTTGTCGCGCGACACGCGGCTCGGGCTAATCAGCCCGTCGGCACGCAAGGCGCGCTACGACTTCTATCGCGAAAAACTCTCGATAGTGGCGCCCCGGCCCGATGCGCCGATCACCACTCTTTCGGGCGGCAACCAGCAGAAGGTGCTGTTGGCGCGTGCCTTGGCGCTGGAGCCCGCGATCCTGCTCCTCAACGATCCGACGCGTGGCGTCGACGTGGCGACGCGGCATGTGCTCTACGACGTGTTTCGCGGGCTGGCGTCCGACGGCATGGGGCTCGTCATCCTATCCAGTGAAATCGAGGAGATTCTTCTCCTGTGCCAGCGCGTGCTGGTGTTCCGTGAGAATGAAGTCGCGGCCGAGATCTCTGGCGACGCGCTCACCACCGACAGCGTGATATCAGCCATGTTCGGACGTGCGGCATGAACCCTGTTGCGCGCCTCCTGTCCCTTGGGCGAAATTTCGGCTTCGCGGTGGTGCTGCTGGTCGTGCTGCTTGCGATCAATCTTATCCTCAGCCCCGGGCGGTTCCAGCCGGGTTCCTGGGGCGCGCTGGTCGGATTGGCGGCGCCCTTGATCGGTGCGGCCATTGCCTCGACGCCAGTGATCCTCGCCGGTCGCGGCGGAATCGACATCTCGGTCGGGCCATTGATGGGCTTCGTCAACGCTTTGACGATCCAGGTGCTGTTCCTCGGCACCGGCATCTCATCGCCCCTGGTGCTCGTTCCGGCTGCATTGCTCGTCGGGGCGCTGGTGGGTGCTGCGAACGGCTTTCTGGCGACAATCGTGCGCATTCAGCCGATCGTCGCGACGCTCGGCACCTATCTGATCCTCACCGGCGTGACGTTAACAATCCTGCCGGCGCCGATCGGTCCCGCACCGGCCTGGCTCAAGGCACTGTCCGGTCCGCTGTCGATGCTGCCGCTGGCGGCGATGTTCATCGTCTGGTGGCTGGTGCGGCGCACCCCTTACTACGACCAGCTTATGGCGGTGGGCAGCGACGACCGTGCCGCCTACACCGCCGGCGTCGATGTCACGCGCGTGCGCTTCATCGCCTATATCATGACCGGCATCCTTGGCGGCTGCGCCGGATTGATGCTGACCGCGCTGATCGGCTCCGCCGATCCGAACATCGGGCCAACTTACACACTGATCGCCATCGCCGCGGTAGCGCTCGGCGGCGTCAGCCTTGCAGGCGGCCGTGGTGGGGTGGCGGGTGCCGCCATCGGCGCCATCGACATCTTCCTGCTGCAAAGCGTGCTGACGACGTTCAATGTCTCGACCTTCGTGCTGCAGATCGCCTACGGCGCGATCCTGGTGCTGGCCGTGATGCTGACAGCGCTGCAGGAACGTCTTGCTATGGGGAGACGCTGACATGGTTTTGCGCCAAAACCTCTTCGCCACAACCAACGCTCGCGTCGTCGGCGCCTTCTGCGTCGCCGCCCTTCTGCATCTCGCCGGCACGATCCTCATTCCTGGCTACTCCGCGCCGTTTGCCATACGCGCCATGCTGGTGCTCGCCTCGCTGCTCGCCGTGGCCTCGATCGGGCAGACGCTGGTCGTCATCATGGGCGGCATCGACCTGTCGATCCCTTTCGTCATTGGCTTTGCCAATGTCGTGGCGGCGCAGCTTTATGGCGATGGCTGGCATTTTGTCCTGGTCTGCGGCCTCGTCGGCGTACTGGCGATCATCATCGGCGGGCTGAACGGGCTGATCTCGCGCAGCCTCGACATCCAGCCGCTCATCGTCACGCTCGGCATCGGCATGGTCGTGCAAGGGCTGGTGCTGTTGTGGACGGCGGGTTTCCCGTCAGGCTCCGCACCGCAAGCGGTATCCAGCTTCGTCTCGATCGGCGGATCGGCCGGACCGCTGCCGGTGCCGTGGCTGGTGCCGAGCCTTGTCGTGCTGGCGGCACTCGTCGTCCTGGTGCTGGAGCGAACGCCCTATGGCCGCCGGCTTTACGCGCTGGGCAGCAATCCGGGCGCGGCGCCGCTGGCGCTGATTGACCCGGTTCGCATGTGGGTCGTCACCTATGCGGCAAGCGCTTTCTTCGCCGCCGTGGCAGGAGTGCTGCTGCTCGGCTTCACCGGTTCGGCCTATGGCGATGTCGGCCAGCCCTATCTGTTCCAGACCATCGCAGCCGTTGTCGTAGGAGGTGCAGCACTTGTCGGCGGCCGGGGAAGCTATCTCGGCACGATCGCCGGCGTGCTGGTGCTGACCGAGATCAACACGCTGCTGATCGGCCTCGGCTTCCAGCCCGCAGCGGTGCAGGCCGCGCTCGGCTTCGTCATCGTGCTGCTGGTTTCGCTCTATGGCCGCGAACGGCACGTCTCGACAACCATCTGAAATAACCAGTCAGTCGAGCCGCCACAGCTTGCGGGCATTGTCGGACAACAGCCTGTCGCGCTCGGCAATGCTGCAGCCCGAGAGCAATGCATGGGTCGCCGCCACCCAGGTCGACAGGCCGCCGCCTAGCGTGCAGACCGGCCAGTCGCTGCCCCAGACGACGCGGTCCCAGCCGAATGAACTGATAGTGTGCTCGACGTACGGCCGCAGCGTCTCGACCGTCCAGCTGCCGGCATCGGCATAGGCGACGACGCCGGATATCTTGGCCATGACATTCGGGCGCCGCGCGATCTCGCTCATATGCTCGCGCCATGGATGTTCGGCTCCGCCCTTGATGTCGGGTACGCCGCAGTGATCGAGGACGAACGTCACATCGGGCGCCAGGTCGGCCAGCGCAATCGCCTTGGGGATCTGGTGCGGCAGCACGACGAGATCGAAGGTCAGGCCGGTGCCGCCAAGCCGCTTGATGCTGGCGCGAAACACCGCACCTTCCGAGAGCTCGTCGGGCACGACGTGGAGGACGCGGCGAAAGCCTTTTACGAACGGGTTTGCCCGCTGCCGTTCGAGATAGGCCGCGAAGTCCCCTTCCTCAGGACGGCAGGACGCGATCACCCCGGCCAGCATGCTGCCGGACTGCCGTGACAGTCCTTCCACACGAGCGGTCTCGGCTTCGATGTCGGCCGCATCGACATCGACCTCCATATGCAGCACACGCCCTACGCCGACACGCTGCGCCTCCACGGCGTATTCCTCATAGGAGAAATCGCGGTTGAGCGCCGGCACGCCGGCGAGCCAGGGATAGCGCAGGGCCGAGCGATCGATCAGGTGAAGATGGGTATCGATGATCATGGTGAGGCTCCTCCCTCTGGCTTTTCAAATCATCTCACGGGGGAATTCTTCATTCAAATAAGAATTCACACCGATGAGCCGACTGCTGATCCAGCAAGGTGCGACAGCTTTTCACACGTTGCCAGCAACAGTTCGATCGTCCTGGTGATGTCGGGCGCGGAAGGCGCGTTGACCACCGTGATGTAGGGAATCGACAGCGCGGCGATCGCCTTGCCGTCGGAACTGCGCACCGGGGCGGACAGGTTGAAGACGCCGGCTGTCTGCATCGAGGCCATCATCTCGTAGCCACGGTCGCGGATCTGGTCGAGACGGGTGAAGAACTCGGTCGATTGCGCCGTCTTGTCGGTGCTGCGGACGTGTTCGGAAATCATCATCTGGCGCTCTTCCGGTGAGCGGAAAGCGAGCAGCACATGTCCCGAGCCGGTGTCGAACAGACTGATATGGGAGCCGACCCGGATCGATATGCCCCAGTAGTTCGGTGCTTCTTGCTGGCCGATGACGACGGCAGAACCGCGATCAAAAACAACGAGTTGGTTGGCCTGCTGCGATGTCTCGGCAAGCTCACGCATCAGCGGCGTCGCATAGGAGACCAGCCGCCGAACCGGCGCGTGCAACTGTGCCAGACCGAACAGCTTGAGCGTCAGCGAATAGCGGTCGCCGTCGAGCCTGGTGACATAGCCGCGCCGCACCAGCCGGTCGAGCATACGGTAGAATTCGTTGGGGCTGCGGTCGAGTTTCTTGGCGATTTCTGCCTGGGTCAGGCCGCCGTCGACGCCCGCCAGCAGTTCAAGGATATCGAGCCCCTTGTCGAGCGCCGGCGCGCGATAGCGCTCGTCTTCGCTGTCGTCCATGGGCTCATCCTCCAGTGAATTTCACCCTTCATATACGCAGGAACTTGCGCGGCGGAAACAAATTTCGCCTTGACGTGTCTATGAATGTTTTGTTTGTATATGAATGTAGCACTTCTTGTCATCAGACGAGTTGCGGTCGCCGCGGAGGCGGCACCAAGGGAGGATACCAATGAACAGACTGCTGTCCGGCGTGTGCGCCGGTGCATTGTTGCTCGCGTCAGGTGCGGGCGCTGCCCTTGCCGGCGACCTGCCCGGCAAGTTCGAAGGCGTGACCGTCGACGTGAAGCTGATCGGCGGCCAGCAATATGAAAAGCTCTACGAGCGCATTCCCGAATGGGAGAAGGCGACCGGCGCCAAGGTCAACATCCTGACCAAGAAGAACGGCTTCGACATCGACAAGGAGCTCAAGTCCGACATCGCCTCGGGCAGCACCAACTGGTGCGTCGGCTGGAACCATTCGTCCTTTGCGCCGCAATATACGGGCCTTTACACCGACCTCAGCAAATTGCTGCCCAAGGAAGAGATCGACGCTTTCGTGCCGTCGACGATCACGTCCGCAACCATCGACGGCAAGCTGGAGATGCTGCCGCGTGCGCAGTTCGACGTTTCGGCGCTCTACTACCAGAAGAGCCTGTACGAGAACGCCGACAACAAGACCAAGTTCAAGGCGAAGTACGGCTATGATTTGGTGCCGCCGGACACCTGGAAGGAAGTGACCGACCAGGCCCAGTTCTTCGCCAACCCACCCAATTTCTACGGCACGCAGTTCGCCGGCAAGGAAGAGGCGATCAACGGCCGCTTCTACGAGATGGTTGTCGCTGAAGGCGGCGAGTATCTCGACAAGGACGGCAAGCCGGTCTTCAATTCCGAGGCCGGCATCCGGGCGCTCGACTGGTTCGTCAACCTCTACAAGGCCAAGGCCGTACCGGCCGGAACCACCAACTATCTCTGGGACGATCTCGGCCAGGGCTTTGCGTCCGGCACCGTCGCCATCAACCTGGACTGGCCGGGCTGGGCTGGCTTCTTCAACGATCCGAAGTCGTCGAAGGTCGCCGGCAATGTCGGCGTGAAAGTCGCGCCGAAGGGCTCGTCCGGCAAACGCACCGGCTGGTCAGGTTTCCATGGCTTCTCGGTGACCGAGAATTGCCCCAACAAGGAGGCCGCGGCTTCCCTGGTGTGGTGGCTGACCAACGAAGACAGCCAGAAGCTCGAGGCCGCCGCAGGCCCGCTGCCGACCCGCAGCGCGGTGTGGGACTGGGATTTGAAGCAGGCCGAAAACGATCCTTACAAGAAGGAGGTTCTTACCGCCTTCCAGGAAGAGGCCAAGCACGCGTTTGCCGTGCCGCAGACGCCTGAATGGATCGAGATCTCGAACGCCGTCTATCCCGAATTGCAGGCGGCGATCCTCGGTGACAAGACCTCCAAGCAGGCACTGGACGATGCGGCCGCCAAGGCGACGCAAATCCTCCAGGACGCCGGCAAGCTCTAGAAACGGGCTCCCAAGGCTGCCTCCCCCATCGGAAATGGGGGAGGCGATCGTGTTTCGCGGCCAGCGATTTACGCTAACCCATCGCCCCCGGCCCACTCACGGCCGTCCAAATGCAAACACCTCAAGGATTCTGATGAAGGGCTTCAAGCCATCCGCGCCATTCCTGCTGCTGCTTCCGGCCATGATCGTGCTGGCGGCGGTTGTCGTTGTGCCGTTGCTGTTGTCCCTTTACTCCAGCTTCACGCCGTTCCGCCTGACGCGGCCCGAAACGTTCTACGTCTTCATCGGCATCCGGAACTATCTTTCGATCCTGTCCAACACTGATTTCTGGTGGGCGTTCGGTCGCACGGTGCTGCTGCTGACCATCGCGCTCAATCTCGAAATGCTGCTTGGCCTTGGGCTTGCCATGCTGGTCGAGAAAGCGACACGCGGCCAGCGCATCCTGCGCACGCTGATGATGTTTCCGATGATGTTTTCGCCGATCCTGGTCGGCTTTCAGTTCAAGTTTATGTTCAACGACAATATCGGCCTGGTGAACAATGCGCTGCAGTCGCTCGGCATCACGCAAGACGCCATACCGTGGCTGATCGAGGGCCATCTCGCCTTCATCGCCATCTCGATCGCCGAGATCTGGTCGTCGACGGCGATCTTCGCCATCCTGATCCTCGCCGGCCTGCTCGCCATGCCCAAGGAGCCGATCGAGGCGGCGCGGGTCGACGGCTGCACGCCGTGGCAGACATTCCGCTATGTGACGTGGCCGTTCGTCATGCCTTTCGCGTACATCGCCATGACCATTCGCTCGCTCGACGTCGCGCGCGCCTATGACATCGTCAAGATCATGACCGATGGCGGACCGGCGGGCCGCACCGAACTGCTATGGACCCTGGTGGCCCGCACCGCCTACAGCGACGGGCGCATGGGCATGGCCAACGCCATGGCCTATTTCTCGATCCTGCTGTCGATCGCCTTCACTGTCTACTTCTTCAACAAGCTCGCCGCGGCGCGCACGCAGATCGGTGCGGAGTGGTGATGGACGAGAATTCTTCCGCCCGCCTGAAGCGCCGGCTGCTGGGCGTCGTCTATCGCATCGGCCTGTTCCTGGCGATGCTGACCATCTGCCTGCCGGGCCTGTGGATCGTCATCTCGTCGCTGCGGCCGGCGGTCGAGATCATGGCCAAGCCACCGGTGTGGATCCCTCAGGAGATCTCGTTCGACGCTTATGTCGCCATGTTCTCAGGCATCGGCAAGGGCGGCATCCCTGTCATCGAATATTTCCGCAACTCGCTGATCATCTCGGTGACCTCGACAGTCATTGCGGTGGCCATCGGCATGGCCGGCGGCTATGCCTTCGCGCGCTACCGCTTCCGCGGCAAATCCAGCGTCTTCCTCAGCCTGATGCTGACGCGCACCGTGCCGGGCATTGCGCTCTCGCTACCGCTGTTCTTCCTCTATGTGCGGCTTGGCATCATCGACACGCATTTCGGGCTGATCCTTGCCTATGTCGCGCTCAACGTGCCGTTCACCATCTGGCTGATCGACGGCTTCTTCCGCCAGGTGCCCAAGGACCTCGCGGAGGCGGCGCAGATCGATGGCTGCACGCGCTGGCAGGCGTTCTGGCAGGTCGAGTTCCCGCTTGCCGGACCGGGCATCGCTTCGGCCGCCATCTTCGCCTTCCTGACCTGCTGGAACGAGTTCGCGCTGGCCTCGCAGCTGACCCGCTCGGTGAGCGCCAAGACGCTGCCGGTCGGCCTGCTCGATTACACGGCCGAGTTCACCATCGATTGGCGTGGCATGTGCGCGCTGGCCGTGGTGATGATCATTCCGGCGCTCACCCTCACCTACGTCGTCCAGAAACACCTTGTCGGCGGCCTGACCTCCGGCGCGGTGAAAGGCTGATACCATGGCAACCGTTACCCTCACCAAGCTGACCAAGCGCTACGGCAACATCGGGATCGTGCACGGCATCGATCTCGACATCGCCGACCGCGAATTCATCGCGCTGGTCGGCCCGTCCGGCTGCGGCAAGTCGACGACGCTGCGCATGATCGCCGGGCTGGAAGAGATCAGTGCCGGCTCGATCGAGATCGGCGGGCGCGTCGTCAACGACCTGCCGCCGCGCTCGCGCAACATCTCGATGGTGTTCCAGTCCTATGCGCTCTATCCGCACATGACGGTGCGCGAGAATCTCGGCTTCTCGCTGAAGATCGCCGGTGCCGCCAAGGAAGACATGGACCGCCGTGTCGCCGAGGCCTCGGCCATTCTTGGCCTCGACACACTGCTGGACCGACGCCCCTCGCAACTCTCCGGCGGTCAGCGCCAGCGCGTCGCCATGGGCCGCGCCATCGTGCGCGATCCTGACGTCTTCCTGTTCGACGAGCCGCTTTCCAATCTCGACGCCAAATTACGCACGCAGATGCGCACCGAGATCAAGAAGCTTCATGCCAAGGTGCAATCGACGGTGATCTACGTCACCCATGATCAGGTCGAGGCGATGACGCTTGCCGACCGCATCGTCATCATGCGCGACGGCCATATCGAACAAGTCGGCACGCCCGACGAGGTGTTCCGGCAGCCGGCGACGCGCTTCGTCGCAGGCTTCATCGGCTCGCCGCCGATGAACCTGCATGAAGCCACGATCGATGATGGCCAGATGGTTTTCGCCAGCGGCGAAAAGCTGCCGCTGCCCGCCCAGTTCAAGACCAACGTCGCCACCGGCGACAAGGTCGTGTTCGGGCTGCGGCCGGACGACATCTATCCGACCGGCCATGGCATCAGCTCCGGTGGTGCGGCCGATGTCCACCAGATCGAACTGCCGATCACGGTCACCGAACCGCTCGGCAACGAGACACTGGTGTTCGTCGAATTCAACGGTACGGACTGGGTGTCGCGCATGCTGAACCCGAGGCCACTGCGGCCGGGCGAGCGGGTCGCCATGAGCCTCGACATGTCGCAGGCGCACCTGTTTGCCACCGAGACCGGAAAGACATTGCGGAGCTGATCGGCATGGCCAAAATTGGGAAAGTCGACCTTCGGATGGTGGACCTTGTGCCCAAGGTCAAGCGCACCGACGCCATCCAGAGCTTCGTCAGCCAGGAAACGCCTATCGTCACCATCACCGATTCCGACGGTGCGGTCGGCACCGGCTACAGCTACACGATCGGCACCGGCGGCTCGTCGGTGATGCGGCTTTTGTCCGACCATCTGGTGCCGCGCCTGATCGGCCGCGACCCCGACATGATCGAGGCAATCTGGCACGATCTCGAATTCGCCACGCATGCCACGACCATCGGCGCCATCACCGCCATCGCCATCGCGGCCATCGATACAGCACTGTGGGACCTACGGGCAAAGAAGCAGAACCTGCCTTTGTGGAAGCTGGCCGGCGGCGCCAAGGACCGCTGCCCGCTGTACACGACCGAAGGCGGCTGGCTGCACATCGAGACGCAGGCGCTGGTCGACGATGCGCTGGCCGCCAAGGCCAAGGGCTTTCGCGGCTCGAAGGTGAAGATCGGCAGGCCGCACGGCTCGGAAGATCTGGCGCGCCTGTCGGCGGTGCGCAAGGCGGTCGGCGACGGCTACGAGATCATGACCGACGCCAATCAGGGCTTTTCGGTCGACGAGGCGATCCGGCGCGCGGCAAGATTACGCGACCTCGACCTCGCCTGGATCGAGGAGCCACTGCCGGCCGACGACATTGACGGGCATGTGCGGTTGTCGAACTCGACGCCGACGCCGATTGCCATCGGCGAGTCGCTCTACTCCATTCGCCATTTTCGCGAGTACATGCAGAAAGGCGCCTGCTCGATCGTGCAGGTCGATGTCGGCCGCATCGGCGGCATCACGCCCTGGCTCAAGATCGCGCACGCGGCGGAGGCCTTCGACATTCCGGTCTGCCCGCATTTCCTGATGGAGCTGCATGTCAGCCTGACCTGCGCTGTTCAGAACGGCCGATATGTCGAGTACATTCCGCAACTCGACCAGTTGACCGGCAAGCGCCTCCGCATCGAGGATGGCCAGGCGCTGGCGCCCGACGAACCCGGCATCGGCATCGATTGGGACTGGGACGCGGTCAAGGCCATGAGCATCGCCGAATTCACCACGGCGATCACGAAATAGGAGAATGATATGCAGCGGATGGGAATGGTTCTGGGGCTGAAGCCGGAAAAGGTCGAGGAGTATGTCCGCCTCCATGCCGCCGTCTGGCCCGACGTGCTGGCCATGATCTCCGCCTGCAACATCAAGAACTACTCGATCTACCTGAAGCGGCCGGAGAACGTGCTGTTCAGCACCTTCGAATACCACGGCAGCGACTACGAGGCCGACATGGCGAAGATGGCGGCCGATCCGAAGACGCAGGAATGGTGGGCGGTCTGCATGCCGTGCCAGGAGCCGCTGGCGACGCGCAAAGAGGGCGAGTGGTGGGCCGAGATGGATGAGGTCTTCCATCATGACTGAAGGCGGTTTCGACCCTGCCTTGCTCGTTCAATCCTGGCCAAAACCCTCCAAGCCCCGGCAGATCGTCACCTTCGGCGCCGGATCGATCGTCGGCGACGCGCATTTCCCGGCCTACCGGAAGGCCGGCTTTCCGGTTGCCGGGCTTTATGATCCTGATCATACCAGGGCCGAAAAGCTGGCCAGCCAATGGGGCGTGACGGCCTTTGGGTCGGTCGAAGAAGCTGCTGCCGTCGAGGGCGCGATCTTCGACCTTGCCACCCCGCCGTCGCGTCATGCCGATGTGCTGAAGTCCTTGCCTGATGGCGCGGTGGCGCTGATCCAGAAGCCGATGGGCAGCAATCTTGCCGAGGCGACCGCGATCCTCGAGATCTGCCGCGCCCGGAAGCTGCACGCAGCGGTGAACTTCCAATTGCGCTTCGCGCCGATGATGCTGGCGCTCAAAGATGCCGTCGGCAAGGGCTGGCTCGGCGAGATCGTCGACTTCGATGCCTGGCTGGCGCTGGCGACACCGTGGCAGCTTTGGGAATTCCTGCTCAAGGCGCCGCGCGTCGAGATCGCCATGCATTCGATCCACTATCTCGACCTGATCAGGCAATTGCTCGGCGACCCCAAGGGCGTGCACGCTAAGACGCTCGGCCATCCCAATCATGCCGTGGCGCAGACGCGCACCAGCGCCATTCTCGACTATGGCAACACCATGCGCTGCGCGCTGTCGATCAACCACGACCACAAGTTCGGCCGCCGGCACCAAGCCTGCGAGTTCCGCATCTGCGGCACCGAGGGAGCAGCCTATCTCAAGTTGGGTCTCAACCTCGATTATCCCACAGGTGAGCCGGATGTGCTGGAAATCTATCCGAAAGGCGGGACGGACTGGATCGCAGTGCCCTTGGCCGGCGAGTGGTTTCCCGACGCCTTCGTCGGCCGCATGGCCAATGTCCAGCGTTTTGCCACCGGAGAAGATGCTACGCTGATCAGCCCGGTCGAGGACGCGTGGAGCACGATGGCGCTGGTCGAGGCGGCGTATCAGTCGAGTGCGGCACCGGCGACGCCGATTGCGGAAAGACCCTGATGGAACGGATTCAGTATTTCGAAGACTATGAGATTGGCGCGTCGCGCCTGACCAGCGGCCGCACCATCACCGAGACCGACTTCATCGTCCATGCCGGCCACACCGGCGATTTCTTCCCGCACCACATGGACGCCGAGTTCATGAAGACGACGCCATTCGGCCAGCGCATCGCGCACGGCACGCTGGTGTTCTCGGTCGGCATCGGGCTGACGGCAACCGTCATCAATCCTGTTGCCTTTTCCTATGGCTATGACCGGCTGCGCTTCATCAAGCCGGTGTTCATCGGCGACACGATCCGGACGCGCACGACAATTACGGCCAGGGAAGACGACCCGAAGAGGCCGGGGGCGGGACGGGTGATCGAACGCTGCGAGGTGATCAACCAGCGCGGCGAAGTGGTGCTGGCGGCCGACCACATCTACATCGTCGAACGCAGGCCGGCGCAGGGCTGAAGCCCATCGCATGCCCATGAGCCACGCCGTCAGGATTCTCGCGACAGGCCATCTTCCCTGATCGCGCGGACCAGCGTCTCGCTTCCTTCGCGAAGATGCTGCCTCAGAATGCTTATGGCCCTGTCGCCGTCGCGCCGCCGGCAGGCGGCCAGCAGCTCGCGATGCTCCGTCTGCGAGCGGCTGCGATAGTCCAGGTTCGACAGCAGGATGCGGACGTAGCGATCGGCGGCATTGTGGTGCGCCTCGATCAGGCCGAGCAATCGATGGTTGCCACAGGCATCGTAGAGAGCCAGATGAAAGGCACGGTTCAGCGCACCCCATCGGCCGACATTGCGCTCCGCGTCGATCTGGTCGAGCACCTGTTCGGCCTCGTCGAACTTCGCGCCGGAGAGGCTGGGTACCGAAAGCCGGAGCGCCTCGCTTTCGAGCAGCTCGCGTAGCGCGTAGATTTCACTGATCTCGGCGCCGTCCATCCGGGCGACCTGCGCGCCTTTTGTGGGATGAATGGAAACAATACCTTCGGCTTCCAATTGGCGAAGGGCGTCACGAATTGGCATGCGGCTGAAGCCAAACTGCTCGGCCAATTCATCCTGGCGCAGCGGCGTGCCCGCCCTGATGGTTCCACTGGCAATCGCTTCGCGCAGGACATTGGCGACCTGTTCGGCCACGGTCCGCGGCCCCTGCATCACGCTTTCCGCAAATCCTCGCAATCGATGCTCCCCGTTTTCACACAGCATCGAGCCTAATTGAAAAACCCATGCGGATATAGGTATGCCCGTATACACACTGCCCGCGCCAAGCAGACTTCCTCCGCAAGACGCCACCCGCCTCCGCAAGGCAACGTCCCGATTCGCGCATATGAGACGATCGTCTGAAGCACTGAAGGCGCGGCTCGCCCAGCCCTGCGGGCTTTCAGCCAGTCTGCGGCAGGTCAAGCGCGGAGCGCATCCGCCCGACACCACGCTTGTAGAGCATCGCGCCTTGAGCTGGGGCGAGCAGATCAGCATGCGGCGTGAAGTCGGCAACGCACTTGTTGAAGGCGATCTCGCCACACCCGGGAACCAGGCAGTCGAGCTTTCCCTTCGGACACTGACTGAACTTGCAGAGCCGGCCCAGATATCTGTCGCTGCCGGGTTCGATCAGAAAAACGTCTAGCTGGTGATCGGCAACGCTGATCCCTGTTCCCTTCTCAAACGCCTCACGCAGGGCAAGAGCGGCGGCGCGACGCAGTTCGCCTAGACGAGCCTGCGAGTCAAGCCAAAGCGCCAGGTCGAGATCGCTACATTCATGCCAGACCTCGATCCGAGCGCGCCGGAATTCGCTGAAGCGCGGCACCTCTTTCCAAAGCGGCTTCGCGACAGAGCCGATAACGGCCACCGCCCCCACCTCTCGAAAACGCGTCCAAGCATCGGTGACGACATCCGCCGCCGCGCGGAACTGCTGCTGGCGTTCCAGCATGTAGCGATTTTGCTCGTCAATCGCCGCGCGCCGCATGTCAGGCCAACAGTTTCATGAAATTGCGCTTGCGGCCGAAGCGGTCTTTCACATCCGCCAGATACGCGGCATGTTCGGACGCGCCGCGCAGGCCGGCCATACGGCCGATCAGGGTTGACGCTTCTGCATAGGCGCCGTTACCGCCAAACTGGGCCAGTTGGTTTACGCGTTCCGCATAGATCTTCAGTGCCTCGCGCGGATGCGTGGCTTCACTGACCTGCGCGAGCTTTTCCTTCAGTCCTTCGGAAGCGCCATGTGCGCGCGTGTTCGCCCACGCCAGATCAAACTGCTTCTCCTCAATCAAGATGCTGATGAGCAGATCGGCCGGATAATGCCAGGCGGACGGCTTCTCGCGCGCTAGCCTGGACTGGAGGCGCTCGATTACTCGATCGCGCGTCGCCGTGCCCGTCTTGCACAGCCGTTGATACAGTCCGAAGCTCGGTGCCTTCTCGAATGCGCGCCACAGATGCGCTTCGGCGTCCGCATCGCGACCGGCCGTGGTCAGCAGGTCGACTACAAAGGAAATGAGCCGCTCGTCGGGTCGATCATCCTCGAACACCCACAGGCCGTCCTCGGCCTGCGCAAAGCCTCTTCGGCGCGACCGTGCGAGAGGCAGAATTTGGCGACTTGCAGATAGGCTTGCTGTGAGGACAGATGCTTGGCGCGAAGGGCGATGCGTGCCTCGAGGTCGCCATCGCGGTCAGCAAAGAAGTCGAGGATTTCCTGCAGCCTGAAATGGTCGCCGGACAGTCCGTGACCTATCCGATTCTTGCCGGCGGTTGCGGGCAGTTCATTCCAGGCTTCGTTGGCCAGGCGACGGTATTCGGCCAATCCTTCCTCGCCGAGGATATCGCCATAGCGCTCAGCCGCGCCACCGAAGGTGTCGTAGCCACCATTCATCTCGCGCGCGAACAGGTCACGCGCCAGGGACAAGGGTTCGCAAGGCGCCTCCGAGACAGCGTTGCAGTGAATTTCGCATGCCCGGTCGAGAAGTGGGGCGCAATGGCCATCGGAATCGTCCACGACCTCGATGGCAGCCTCGATCCGATCGATGGCTCGCATAGCGAGCCGTATAACGATGCCCGCATGCTTGCTCGAGACCGAGGCGATCACATCGAGCGCCTCGTCCACACCTTGGGCCCAGTCGGGCGCCTCGCGGTAATCTATGAAGCCATTCGTGGCGGTTGCGCCGTCGATCATCTTGCCGAGACGCGCCTCGATGGCCGCCTCGTCGCCGTCTTGCGTAGTCAGCGTGGCCATTTCCAGCCTACGCAACAGGATAGGATCGCGCTCGACGACATCCATGATCATATCGACAAGCGCCGCCTTGTTCTTGCCTTCCAGATGTTCGCGTATACGCGTGAACACATCGATGCTTTGCGCTTCCGTGTCGCTGCCCATCGCGTTTGCCGCCAGCGCCGTCGCCACCAAATGCTTGCAATAGCCCCAGTCGCCGAAGGCGCGGCAGGAACACGAACCGTCGACCGACTCGCCACGCCCCGTCAGTTCAACACGGTAGTCCTCCGTGCCGGCAACCTGCGCCAGCACGCGCTTGGGCCCAACGGTCAGCAGTTGCACCAGCCCGTCACGCCAGTAGGCCTCGCCGCGCGAGTACACCTTGGTGCCGACAAGATCGCGCAGGGCATCGACATCGAAACGGGGTCGGCTGTTCTTGCGGTTCATAGTGGCGGCTGGAGCCTCGAGTCAGCCGAGATGAGACGCAGGGCTTCGTCCAACGTAACGGTCGCATGCAGCCGCCCACATGCTCCGGTGTGCCTGTGCCACATGAGGTCGAACCGGGTCTCGGCGAGATGCTCCTCCACATGATCGAGCCGGGCGAAGGGAGCGTTGAATTCTTCACCGTCATCCGAACGGTAGCGCGCTGAGAAACCGTATTTGCTTCCTCGCCACTTGCCGAAAATGTCTAGCGGATGGTCGAGCCGATTCGGCTGGCCGTGGATGAACCGAGGCTTCAGAACCTCGGCGATGAAACGCTCGCAAGTGGCAGCCATGGCCAGCTTCTCGTCAGCCGAAGGCTTCTTAACCCACACCATCGCGTTTTCCCGTTTCGCCAGCGCGATCATTTCCCACTATCCGCCGCCAAGAGCGCTGTGGGGCTGCCCTCAGCCATACGGTATCGCCGTTCATGATAATCGACCGATCCGGCGAGGCAATCCTTTTTGAACGCAGAATGCATCTGGCATCATTTGCGAGAATTACCCGATCGAACATGACCGCTGACCTGCACGCCGTCCTCGGCACGCAGGTACAGGAAGCCGGGGACGGACAGCAACGGGATGACCGCGGTCAGCAGGAACACCTGGTGGAAGCGTTCCGCTGTCACGATGTGGGTTTCTCCTGCGACAAGGCCCAGCACCATGGCGGCGATCGAAACGCCCAGGGAAACGCTGAGTTGCTGCAGGACGCCGCCGAGACTGGTGGCGCGGCTGAGCTTGTCGGCCGGCAGGTCGGCGTAGGAAAGCGTGTTGGAGGTCATGAACTGCGCCGACCGGATGACCCCGAAGACAAAGGCGTAAAGGCCGATCATCCAGTGCGGCGTATCGGCTTCGATCAAGGCGAAGCCCCCGACAGCGGCGGAACCAACCACCGCGCTGCCGATCAGCACGACATTGAAACCGAAGCGCCGCAACAGCGGCGACAGCAGCGGCCGAATGAGCAAGGCGCCGAAGCTGCCGACGAATGTCAGCGAGCACCGAGGTGACCGGGCTCATGCCAAAGCCGACCTGCAGCATCAGCGGCAACAGGAAAGGCACGCCATTGAGGCCAACGCGGCACAGGCCGCCTGCGAGCGTACCGACCCAGAACGAGCGAAATCGAAACAGTGTCAGATCGACTGCCGGTGCAACGACGCGGCGCGCATAGCGCCCGAAGGCGAGCAGCAGCAGGATCGCCGCGGCCAACACCAACGCTGTCGCCGAAACGGAGATGATTGGCCTACCGATGCTTTCCAGTCCGAACTGCAGCAGCGCGACTCCGCATCCGACCATCAGGAACCCGGCAAAGTCGAAGCGTTGCACCGCTTCCTCGCGGAAATCGTCGACGAAGCGCAGCGCCGCCAGAATGCCGAGGCAACCGAATGGCACGTTGACATAGAATATCCAGCGCCATGAGGCATAAGTGGTCAACAGGCCGCCGAGCAGCGGCCCGATCACAGGCCCCATGATGGCGGGCAAGGTCGTGTAGGTCATGGCGGTGATCAGCCCGCTGCGTGGGAAGCTGCGCAGCAGGATCAGCCGCCCGACCGGCGTCATCATGGCGCCGCCCAGCCCCTGCAGGGCGCGCATCGCCAGCAGCATGCCGAAACTGTTGGCCATGCCGCACAGCGCCGAGCCGAGGGTGAAGGTGAAAAGCGCCAGCGCGAACACTTTTCGCGCACCGAACCTGTCGGCGAACCAGCCGCTGACGGGAATGAATACGGCCAGCGTCAGAATGTAGGTGGTGATCGCCAGGTTCAGCCTGACGGGCGTCGTGTCGAGACTGCGTGCGATGGCGGGGATCGCGGTGGTGATGATGGTGGAATCGAGCTGCTCCATCAGAAAGGCGATGGCGACGATGATTGGGATGATCAATCTCAGCCTCGGGTCGCGCTCGGTGGCAAATTGAGGCTGTTCCAATTCTATTGCCAATTCCGTCATGCAAGCGGCTGCTCTATTCCAGGTGGCGCGTCCGCGTTCAAAGGCAAGGTCGCCTTCCGTGCGGCAAGCCAGCCGAGGCCCGATCACACGGCCTGTCTTATGGTCCGACAAGCAGGCAAGCGGTAGTCATTTCCTCTTTGATGGAAGTCAAAAAATTTTGACTGCCGACCCCTTCGAGAGGAGATCGGCAGGACAGCGCATTGGGAGTCCGAACTGCCGTCGCCAGGCACATTTGCGTTTCAGCGGACGCCCGTCCCGATTTCGTGAAGGAACGTGTCAGGTAAGAGGCCGTCTTACCGCCGCCATGAGCGCTTGCGTCTTGACGGCACAGCGAGATTGAGCCACTTGTCGACTAGTATACAAGTGGTGAGGCCATGCTTGAAGTTCTCGTTCGCGCACCGCAGTCGCTGGAAGTCCGGCAGGGCGCCATGCCAGAGCCCGGCACTGGCGAAGTCGTCGTTCATGTCAGCCGTGCCGGCATCTGCGGCTCCGACATTCACATATTGCACGGCTCCAATCCGTTCGCCGTCTATCCGCGCATCATCGGCCATGAATTCGCCGGCACCGTAACAGCGCTCGGACGCAATGTGACCGGCATAGCGGTGGGAGACCGCGTGGTGGTCGATCCCGTGGTGTCGTGCGGCCACTGCTATCCCTGCCGGGTCGGCCGCTCCAATGTCTGCGCCAACCTCGAAGTGATGGGCGTTCACCGCGACGGCGGTTTTCGCGCCTTCGTGGCGGTGCCGGCGGCAAATGTCATACCGGTTCCAAGGGATATGCCGTTTGGGCTGGCGGCACTGGCCGAGCCGTTTTCCATCGCCGCCAATGTGCTTGATCGTACCGGTTGCGGACCCGAGGACACGGCGCTGATCTATGGCGCCGGCACGGTCGGCGTCACTGTCCTGCAGGTCGCCAAGCTCAAGGGCGCACGCTGCATCGTTGCCGATATCGACGAAGCCCGCCTGGAGCGAGCGCTCCGCTTCGGCGCCGACAGGGTGATTCACTCCGTGCGCGATCCCGTGCCGGCCGCGGTGCGCGGTGAAAATGACGGTCTTGGCCCGACGCTGGTCATTGACGGCGCCGGCATTCCCGCACTTCTTGACGAGGCTTGCCGGCTGGCCAGCCCGGCGGGCCGCATCGGCCTGCTCGGCTTTTCGGACGCCCCATCCAACCTCAGCCAGCAGGAAGTGGTGCGCAAGGAACTGACCATCGTCGGCTCGCGCCTGAACCGCCGGCTGTTGCCGCGCGTCGTCGAATGGCTGGCCGACAAGCGGCTCGATCCGCAAGGCATGATCACACAGGTCTTCGCGGCGACGGAGGCGCGCGCCGCCTTCGACCTGATCGAGAAGGAACCTCAGCGCACGCTCAAGGTCCAGCTGGATTTCTCTTGAGCCGGTTTAGCCCTCGACCAGCGCGATGGCGCGCAGCGGTGATCCGGTGCCGCCTTCGATCGCCAGCGGCAAGCTGATCAGGAAGCACCGAGGCGGCAAGTCACCAAGCCGTGCGAAATTCTCGCCGATCAGGATGCCGGCTGAAAGCAACGTATTGTGCGCCGGGAAATCCTCGCTGCCGAAACAATCGATCGACAGGCAGTCCGAACCGACGATGCGCGCACCGCGCTCGACCAGCAATTCGCTTGCTTGCCGCGACAGGCCGGGCCAGTCGGCGAGAAACGCGGCCGGATCGTCCCAGAACCGGTCCCAGCCGAAACGGAAGAACACGGCGTCGCCCTGCCGTACGCAGCCCTGTTCGGCCTCGAAAGCGAAGATAGAATCCGGCTCGACCGCCTGCCGGGGCGCGCAGTCCCGCGCATCGATCGTCACCATGCGGCCGAAGAAACGCTCGACCGGAATGTCCGAGATGGCAGCACCGCCGCGGATGAAATGGACCGGCGCGTCGAAATGCGTGCCGGTGTGCTCGCTCATAGCCAACGCATGGTTGCAGGCGACGTCGCCGCGGTCATAGGATTCCACCATCTCCTGGCAGTAATGCGGGTGCGTCGGCCACACCGGCATGCCGGGCTTCATCGGATGCGTCAGGTCGACGAAGGAAACTGCCTTTGTTTCGAACAGCCCGGCGAGCGTATCGGTGGCGGGTGTCATCTGACGCGAGGCCTCGGCACGAGAGCGACGATCAGGATGATCAGCACGCCGGTCAAAAGGAAGCGCACGCCTGCCTGGATGCCAAAGGTGTTGAGCATGGTGGACATCAGGTTGAAGAACAGCGCAGCCCCCCATATGCCTACCGCGTTGGCCTGTCCACCGGCGACGCTGGTGCCGCCAAGCACCACCACGGCGATCGATTCCATCAGATAGGCGTCACCCATGTTGAGTGCTGCCCCGCCGCTGAAGCCGGCAAGCAGGAAGCCGGCGAGCGCTGCCGCCGTGCCGCACAGCATATAGGCAATCAACCGCACCCGGGCGACGTTGATGCCGGCGAGCCGCGCCGCCGGTTCGCTCTGGCCGGTGGCCAGCAATTGCCGGCCCCAGACCGTGCGTTTGAGGACGACCATGGCGACCAGCGTCAGCACCATCACCGCGATCGGCATGAATTGGACGCCGCCAAGGTTCATCAAGGTAAACCGGGAAAGGCCGGCCGGCGGCTTCAGTGTCGCCTGGCCGCCGAGATTAAAGGCAAGCGACTGGAAGACGAAGCTCCAGGCGAGCGTTGCGATGATCGGCGGCAGCCTGAGCGCGACGATGGCAAGGAAGTTAGCGGCACCCGCGACGGCGCCGACGGCAAGTGCTGCAAGCAGGCCAGGCAGCAGCATGCCGTCGGACCCTTGCATGACCGTTATCGATACATAGGCGGCCAGCGTCAGCACGGATGGCACGGACAGGTCGATATTGCCCGGCCCGGAGGCGACGACGAACATCTGCCCGGTTCCCACCACAACGCTGAAGGCACCGAAGGCGAGCGCCCCCGAGAGCGTGGCGCCGGCGCTGTCGATACCGGAATAGGCTGATGTCACCACCCACATTGCGAGCGCCACGATGAAGCCGTAGGTCCACGGCGCGAGGCTCAATCTTCGGGTCATCGCGCCCGCTCCGACAAAAGCACGCGCCCGGCCAGCACGAGAAACAGGATAACGCCCTGGGCACCGATCTGCCATGTCGGCGGCACCTGCAGGAAAGACAAAAGCGAGCCCGCGAGCGACAGCGTCAGAGCGCCGACCACCGTGCCGACCGGCGAGACGACGCCACCGGTGAAAGCGCCACCGCCGAGGATCACCGCGCCGACGCCGAGCAGCGTATAGGCCGGCGCGACATTGGCGTCGCCCGATGTGGTGAGGCCGGTCAGCGTCAGCCCGGCCAGACAGGCGAGCAGGCCGGCGGCGGCATAGACAGCGACGCGGATGCCGACAACGGACCAGCCGGCGCGCTGGACGGCGCGCGGATTGCCGCCTGCGCCGCGCAACACCACGCCATAGGAGGAGCGTGAGATGACGAGATGGCCGGCAAGCGCCGCCAGTGCCGCCAGCCAGATCGACAGCGGCATCAAAGGCGGCTGCCAGCTCATGAAGGCGGCAAGCCATGCGGGTGCCGAGCCACCCGGTGCCGGCAGTAGGATGACGGCGATGCCGAGCCAGATGAAGGACATGCCCAGCGTCACGATGATCGAGGGCAATTGCCGTGCATGAATAAGCAGGCCGAAGCCGGCATAGGCGGCGATCAGGACCAGGTAGCACAGCGCCGCAATTGCCGGCGCATCCCCGAGATAGAGCGCCGTGATGCAGGTGATCAGCCCGACAAAGGCGCCGTTCGACAGGTCGATGTCGCCCAGCATGATCACCATCATCTGCGCCAGTGCGGCAAAGACCAGCGGCACCGAGAGCTTGAACAGCAGATGGAAGCCGAAATAGCTCATCGCCGCCGGGCGGATGCTGAAGATGATGGCCAGCATGACCAGCAGCGCGATTGCCGGCAGGCCGACCTGCATCGCATTGAGCAAGGCCGAGCGCGGATTGGAAGGAGAACGGGCCGGAACTCGGGCAGGCGCGTCAGACATGGTCGCCTCCGAACGACGCCTGCAGGATACGGCCGGTCTCGATGGCCTCGCCTTCCAACCTGGTCACGGCGCGGCCCTCGCGGAAGACATAGATGCGCTCGCAATTGGTCAGCTCTTCGAGTTCGGTTGTGTACCAGACGAAGGCGCGTCCGTTCTCGGCTTCCGCGCGGATCAGCCGGTAGACCTCCTGCTTGGTGCCGACATCGACGCCGCGCATCGGATCGTCGAGGAAGATCACCTCGGCGTCCGACGACAGCGCGCGGGCGAACAGCACCTTCTGCTGGTTGCCGCCGGACAGCGACAGGATCGGCGTGTCGATCGAAGGCGCCTTGACGTTGAGCCTGTTCGACCAGGTCTCGGCCAGCTTGCGGGCGGCGGCGCCTGAAATCATGCCGCCCCGCGTCAGTGCATTCAGGCTGCGGATGGTCAGATTGTCGGCGATAGACCACAGCGAAAACACGCCTTCCGAGCCGCGGTCGCCGGCGACATAGGCACCCGGCAAGGCCTCGCGTTGCCGGCGCGAGGCATAAAACATCGCGCGCAGCCGCTCGCGCTGGCCGTGGCCGTCGAGCCCGGCGAAGCCGATGACCTCACCCTTGCCGACGTCGATGGTCAGATCTGTGGTGTCGCGACCCGCATGCCGGATAACCGGAGCTTGCACCGAGGCCACCTTGCCGGCCGTGCGCTCACGCGGCCGTTCGATGCTTCCCATCAACTCGACCAGCGCGGCGCGTGACAGGCCGGCGGTGGGCCGCTCGGCGACGACCTTGCCGTCGACCATGACGACGGTGCGGTCGCAGACGGCGAGGATCTCGTTGAGGCGATGGGTGATCAGGATGCAGGCGATGCCACGCCCTGCGGCACGACGAATGTGGGCGAGCAGTTGTTCCGTCGCCTCATGGCCGAGCGCCGAGGTCGGCTCATCGAGAATGACGGCGCGCAATTTGATGCTGGTCTGCGTGAAGGCGCGGGCGATCTCGACCATCTGTCGCTCGCCGATCGGCAGGTCGGCGACCTTCCTGTCGAGATCGATGCCGTGGCCAGGGAAGATCTCGTCCAGCACCGGACCAATCACCTGGCGCGCGCGCCGCCGCCAGCCCAACCCACGCAAGGACCTGTGCACGATGCGGGTGTTTTCCGCCGACGTCAAATTGGCGCAGAGCGACAGTTCCTGGAAGATACAGCGCAGACCGGCCTGCTGGGCACTGGCCGCACTCCAGGCACCGATCTCACGTCCGCCGAGGCGAAAGCTGCCGCTGCTGCGCTCGATGGTGCCGGCCAGCACGTTCATCAGCGTCGACTTGCCGGCGCCGTTGTGACCGACAAGGCCAACGACCTCGCCGGGTTTGAGATGAAAATCCACGCCGCCCAGGGCATGCACGGCATCATAGTGCTTGCGGACATCGCGCACCTCGATGAGGAGGCCGTCGGCATTGACCGTCTCTGCTGCGTCCCTTTTGGGCGACGTGGGATCGTTCATCATTCGGCCATGCTGCTCATTTC
Organism: Mesorhizobium sp. M0715; assembly: GCF_040320355.1. Classification (NCBI taxonomy): domain Bacteria; kingdom Pseudomonadati; phylum Pseudomonadota; class Alphaproteobacteria; order Hyphomicrobiales; family Phyllobacteriaceae; genus Mesorhizobium; species Mesorhizobium sp. M0715. The sequence goes on from NZ_JAMYPL010000006.1 coordinate 236,935, forward strand.
GGCGCGGGAACGCCCGGCAGAGGCTCCTTCTTCACGTTGGCGTCGATGATCTTGGCCACCAGCTCCTGCGGGTATTCGGCATTGACCACGCCGCCTGCGGGAACCGTCTTCAGCCAGGCGTCGAGGTCAGGCTGATTGATCTGCAGGAGCGGCACCTCGACGAATTTCGGCACCTGCTTGCCGGCCAGGATCTGCTGCGCGACCCAGAACGCGACCTGCGAGACGCTGGGCGTGGCGCCCAGCGAGAAGGTTTCGTAGCCGCCGGCATCATGCTCCTGCTTCCACAGCGCCAATTCGTCCTGGCGGTTGCCCATGATGATGATCGGCAGCGGCCGGCTGGCGGCCTTGAATGCCTGCGCCGCGCCATAGCCGTCGCCGCCCTGCGTCAGCACCGCATCGACCTGAGGCAACGACGGCAGGATGCCCGACACTTCCTTTTGTGCCACGGTGGCCGTCCACTGACCATAGACCTCGCCGACAGCCTTGTAGCTGGCGTGCGCCTTCATCGCCTTCTCGACGCCCTCATGCAGGCGCTTGTCGAAACCGTCGCCGGCCATACCGCGGATCTCGAGGATGTTGGCCGGCTTGTCGCCGAGCTTGCTGGAGATGAAATCCAGTTCGGCCTTGGCATAGGAATCGAGGTTGTAGTCGACGACATAGGCGCAAGGCTCGGTGACGCCGCTGGCGAAGGCGACGACCGTGATACCGGCATTGCAGGCATCCTTGATGGCGCCATTGAGTGCGGTGTCGGAGCCGGCAAGGACGATGATCGCATCGTAGCCCTGCAGGATCAGGTTCTCGATCTGGCTCGCCTGTTCGGTCACCGAATTGTTCGAGCTGACGACGGCTGTTGCGGCGATCTGCTTGTCGGCCACGGCCTTGACGCCCATTTCCTCGAAGCTCTTGATCATCACCTGGCGGAAGGAATTGCCGGCGTAGGAATTGCTGAAGGCGATCTTCTTGGCCGAAGTGTCGCCCTTGGCGACGCCTTCATAGGCGCGCGCGTCCAGCGCTGCAAAGCTGGTGCAGCCGAGCATGGCTGCAATGAATAAGGCTGTGGTCTTGCTCATTGTTGTTCTCCTCCGGTTGAAAGTCATAGCGTCCTCCCGACGATCCTTTCGAACGGAAAATGTCAGCCCAGCCCGAGATCAGGCACGGCATCGTTCAAATGGTCGGCGAAATTAGTGTTGGGCAGCAGCGGATACCAGCCCGGACGGCCGGGATCGCGGTCGTAGGCATAGCCGCCCAGCGAGCGATAGAGTTCGGCATAGGTGGCGAGTTTGTCACGATCGAGTTCGACGCCGAGGCCCGGTGCCTCCGGCACCGCGATCGCACCATTCTCGTAGAGCATCTTGCCGCCGACGATGATGTCGTCGGCAAGGTGGTGATAATGCGCGTCGGCGGTGAAGACGAGGTTGGGCAGCACTGCGCCAAGATGCAGCATGGTGGCGAGCTGGATGCCGAGTTCGCCAGAGGAATGCACCGCAATACCGAGACCGAACGTGTCGCAGATCTGCGCCGCGCGCACGCAGGCGCGGATGCCGCCCCAGAAGGTGGTGTCGAGCAGGATCACGTCAACCGCAGGGTCGCGCACATTGGTGGCGAGCTGTTCGAAATCGATGACGATGGTGTTGGTGGCCAGCGGGATGGAGAGCTTCTCGCGCAAGCGGCGCATGCCGGCCAGGCCCCAGGTCGGGTCCTCGAAATAGTCGTTCCTGAGATCGGAGATGGCTTGGCCGAAACGCAGCGCCTCTTCGACTGACAGGGCTGCGTTCGGATCGTAGCGCAGCGTATCGGCAGGAAATTCGGCGGCGAGCGCCCTGAAACATTCCAACTCATAGTCGGGGTGAAACACGCCGGCCTTGAGCTTGTGGGCGTGAAAACCATGTTCGGCCTTGAGCGCGCGGGCATGCTCGAGCAATTGATCGATGGTGCGGACTTCGCCCTTGCCGCTGCGGCGGTCGGCATAACGGAAGAACAGATAGGAGGCGAAGCCGATCCGGTCGCGCACGCGCCCGCCAAGCAATTGGTAGACCGGCACGCCGAGCTTCTTGCCGATGATGTCGAGACAGGCGAATTCCAGCGCTGCGTGCAGCTGCGTGCGGTTGTTGTAGAGCGACGCCGTCGGATTGCAGATGGCGTAGCGCATCCGGTTGAGATCGAAAGGGTCATGGCCGACCAGGTAGGATTTCAGGCCGGCGAAAGCGAGTTCGGCGCCGGCGCCACCACCGCCCATCTCGCCGAGCCCAACAATGCCTTCGTCGGTCTCGACCTCGACCACGGTGCGGACAAAGCGTCCCCAATGCGTACCGTTGCTGTGCCGCAATGCTGCTTCCAGCGGAACGGTGATGGTGGTCGCCTTGATGTCCGTGATCTTCATGCCGGCTCCTCTCCCCTAGCCTGCTGGCGTCATACACACTACCATGGTAGTATGTCAACACAGCTTCAATCCTGCTTGCCGCTTGAGTTGGGACGTGCGCGGTGTCATGACCGGAGCAGTGCAGCGCCATTCACAGCAACGGATTCGTCATGGGGACCAAGCTTTCGGGGGCGACCAGATTTTCAGGCAGTGCTGCCAGGCTGAAAACCGCCGGTCAGCGCGAACCCTCGCGGGTGCTGGAGCCGGTCAACAATCGCATGCCGATCTCACCGCAGATCTACGAGCGCCTGCGCCGCGCCATCACGACGCTGGCGATGTTGCCGTCGGAAGCGCTCAGCGAACAGGACCTAGCCCAGCAGCTCGGTGTCAGCCGGACACCCGTGCGCGAGGCGCTGATCCGGCTTGCCGATGAAGGGCTGATCGACATCCTGCCGCAACGCGGCAGCTTCGTCGCGCCGATCCGGCTAAGTGACGTCGAGGAAGCGCAGTTCATTCGCGAGGCACTCGAGGTCTCCGTCGTGCAGAAGCTGGCCGGACACGGTTCGAGCGCCTTCATCGCGGCAGGCAGGGTGAATCTTGCCCAGCAGGCCAAGGCAGTGGCCGAGGGCGACCGCGAGCTGTTTCTTGAGCTCGACGAGGGCTTCCATCGTAGCCTTTGCGAAGAGGCCGGCCTGCCCAAGAGCTGGCGGGTGATCCAAGTGGTCAAGCTGCAGATGGACCGTGTGCGCTATCTGAGCCTGCCCGAGCCGGGTCACCTCGAAACGCTGCTCGCTCAGCATGTGGCGATCTTCGAGGCCGTGGAGACCGGCGAGGCAAAGCAGGCAGGCGCGCGTATGGCGGCGCATCTGCGCGAAGTGCTGCGCACGGTGCAACGGCTCAACGTGGCTCGCCCGGACCTGTTTGGCCAATGATCCGTTGACCGCTCATTGGGATGCCTGCGCGAAGGCCTGATCCGCGTATGCTACGGGCGCTTCGCTTGTCTGGCGTCAGCTGCCGAAGCGGGGCTCCGCAACGCCTTTGACGCCAAGGCCCGTGATGGCGAACAGGCTGCCGCGCAAAACGCCGTCGCCGGGAAAACGCGGCAACGGCGGCTTGGCCATCGAGGTGACGTAAAGGATATCTAGCTTCGGTCCGCCGAACATGACGCTGGTGATCTTCTTGACCGGCATGTCGATGATGCGATCGATGCTGCCATCGGGCGCATAGCGCACCAGTCTTCCGTCATAGACCAGCGCATTCCACAGATAGCCCTCGGCATCGACGGTCGAGCCGTCCGCCGCACCGCCCCGGCTGGTGTCGACGCGCACGAAGGTACGCCTGTTGGTGGCGGCACCGGTGGCGATGTCGTAGTCGTAGGCCCATATCTCGCCGGTCCAGGTGTCGGCGAAATAGAAGGTGCGGTCGTCGGGGCTCCAGCATGGACCGTTGGAACAGATGATGCCGGAATCGATCCGGGTGACGGAGAAATCCGGATCCAGCCTGTAGAGACCGCCGGACGGCCCCTCTTCCATCGTGTCCATCGAGCCGGCGAAGAAGCGGCCGCGCCGGTCGACCTTGCCGTCGTTGAGCCGGTTCATTGGCCTGTCCGGCTCGGGATCGTGGATCAGCGTCACATCGCCGGAGGCGAAATCGAGCAGATGGAAACCGCGCTGCAGCGACACCACGGCGCCGCTACCGTCCTTGCGTAGCGCCATTGAGCCGATCTTCATCGGCACGTCCCATGACCGGATCTCGCGTCCGTCGGCGGTCGCCCGAAACACGCGCCCGTCGAAGCTGTCGATCCAGTAGAGTCGTTCCTGTTCGACGTCCCACAGCGGTCCTTCGCCCAGTGTGGTCTTCACGTCCACCACGACTTCGATCTTCATGCCGTCCTCCTCGGAATTGGCGCCACGCAACGATTTAGAAAGCGACCTTGTCGCCGCCCTTCAATGACAGGATTTCGCGCGCCTCGTCGGGCGTCGCCACCTCCATGCCGAGCCCCTCGATGATCTTGCGTGCCAGCAAGACCTGTTCGGCGTTCGATTTGGCAAGCTTGCCCTTGCCCGCCCAGAGACTGTCCTCCAGCCCGACGCGGATGTTGCCGCCAAGTGCGGCCGATTGCGCGGCGATGCGCAGCTGGCTGGCGCCGGCGCCGAGGACCGACCAGCGGAACTGGTCGCCGAACAGCCGGTCGGCGGTGCGCTTCATATGGGCGACGTCTTCCGGGTGCGTGCCGATGCCGCCAAGCAGCCCGAACACCGACTGCACGAAGAAAGGCGGCTTCACCAGCCCGCGGTCGGCGAAGTGAGAGAGGTTGTAGAGATGGGCGATGTCGTAGCACTCGAACTCGAAGCGCGTGCCGTTGTCGTAGCAGGTCGCCAGAATGTACTCGATGTCCTTGAACGAGTTGCGAAAGACGAGGTCGCGGGTCGCTTCCAGATGCGGCTTTTCCCAGTCGAACTTGAAGGTCTCGTATTTGTCGGCGAGGTGATAGAGCCCGAAATTGATCGAGCCCATGTTGAGCGAGGCGACTTCCGGTTTGAACTTGGCGGCCGGGCGCACGCGCTCCTCGACCTTCATGTACGGGCTGCCACCGGTGGTGATGTTGATGGCGGCGTTGGTGCCTTGCTTGACGCGCGGCAGGAAGCGAGCGAAGGCCTCCGGCGTCTGGTCGGGCTTGCCGGTTTCCGGATCTCGCGCATGCAGATGCAGGATTGCGGCACCGGCTTCGGCAGCCGCGATCGCCTCAGAAGCGATCTGGTCAGGCGTGATCGGCAGATAGGGCGACATGGTCGGCGTGTGGATGGCGCCCGTCACCGCGCAGGTGATGATGACCTTGCCCCTGGTCTGCGCAGCACTTGGCTTGCGGCTCGTTTCGATCATTGTCCGTACTCCTGGTCCGATTTTTTCTTGTGTGCCGCCAGCGCCATCAGCCGACGATCGCGCCATACCTGCCGTTCGCCGAGGTTTTCGCGTGGCAGGCGCTCGCGGCGGTCGGCTTCGACGGTTTTCATCACCTCGCCCGCCCAGTCGACGCGCCGCAGCATCTGCGGGAAAATGTTCGAATAGATCGACTGATAACGCTCGACATAGTCGCGCACGCCGCCAGGTGCATTGAGATCGATGGTCTCGAACGGACCCATGAACGACCAGCGCAGCGCCAGTCCGTCACGGATACCGATATCGACATCCTCGACGCTGGCGTAGCCGTCGGCGACAAGCCGGAAAGCCTCCTCAAGCAATGCGCCTTGCAGGCGGTTCATGATGAAGCCGTCGAGCTCGCGCTTCATCACCAGGGGCGCATGACCGGCGTCGATGAGGAAGGCGCAGGTTCTCTCGACCGTCTCGGCGGACGTCCATGGCGCCGGCACGATTTCGGCCGCCGGAATGAGATAGGGCGGATTGATCGGGTGCACGACCAGACAGCGATGCCGTCCTTGCAGATGGTCGGTGAATTTCGACGGCAACAGCGCCGAGGTGGAACTGGCGATGACTGTCCGCGGATCGGCAAGCGTGTCGATCAGCGAGAATACCTCCCGCTTCACCTCGAGGTTTTCAGGCGTGTTCTCCTGGATATGGACCGCACCCGCCAGCGCCTTTGCCAGCTCCGCGACAATGGTGATCCGGCCAAGCACAGTGTCGACGGACTGACCGCGCAGCAGGTCGTTTGCGGCAAGGTCACCGAGCACGCCGGCAATGTAGTCGCGGGCGCCGCCGGTCGCAGCGGGCGACTGATCCCACATCCGCACGTCATGGCCGGCACGGGCGAAGCTGATCGCCCAGGCCCGCCCGATGAACCCGCTTCCGACAATTGCGACATTGGCCATGGATCGGCTCCTCAAAGTGTTTCGACATTGCCGTCGACGCCGAGCGACTGGCCGGAAATGTTGATCCCCGCATCGGAGAGCAGGAAGGCGACCATCGATGCGACATCATAGGGGCTGGTCATGCGGCGCAGCGAGATATTCTGCAGATAGCGTCCGGTCATTTCCTCGTGGCTGATACCGACCTGCTTGGCGCGCGCCGAGATAACACCTTCGATGCGCGGCCCTTCGATGATGCCGGGCAGGATGGCGTTGACCCTGATAGCGTGCGGCCCGAGCTCCTTGGCGAGACTCTGCGTGAAACCGATGACACCGAACTTGGCCGCCGAATAGGGTGTGCGGAAGGCGTAGCCATGGCGGCCGGCGGCCGACGACATCGAGACGATCGAGCCGCCGCCCGCCGCCTTGATCAGCGGCACGGCGCGCCGGGCGCACAGGAACTGGCCAGTCAGGCAGATGTCGATGCAGCGCCGCCAGTCGGCCGGGTCGATTTCGTCGACACCGCCGGTCGGCCCGGCAATGCCGGCATTGTTGATCAGCGCGTCGAGCCCGCCGAGTTCTTTCTCGACCGCCTCGAACAGCCGGTCGACGTCATCGTCGCGCGAAACATCCGCCTTCACAGCGGCGACCAGATCGATCTTGCCGGGAGCAGCGGCCAGCGCCTCGTCGGAAACGTCGCAGACGACGATGCGGGCACCGAGGCGTGACAGTGTGTCGGCTATGGCAAAACCGATGCCGCCGGCGCCTGCCGTCACCAGCACGCGCTGGCCTTTCAGCCCGGTCAGAAATTCGTCCGCCGATGCCGGCGCCCTTGTGCTCATGGTCCTGTCCTTTTCATTGCAGCCGCCGTTCGCGCAACGCCATGACGGCGCCCAGAACGACCAGTCCGTAAAGAATTGCCCTCGTGGCATAGGGAAGCGTGGTGCCGGCGAGCAGCATCTGCAGTGCCGTCAGCAACAACACGCCGCCGAGCATGCCGAGATAGTGGCCGCGTCCGCCGGTGATCAGCGCGCCGCCGACCACCACCACGGCGATCGACGGCAACAGATAGTCGTCGCCCATGCCAAGGCTTGCCTGACCCGAAAAGCCGGTCAGCATGATGCCGACAACAGCCGCGCAGACGGCCGAAAGCATATAGACCAGGATCAGCGTGCGCTCGACGCCGATGCCCGACAACCGCGCCGCGCGCAGCCCATTGCCGATGCCGTAGACGCGTCGTCCGAACGGCGTGCGGCCAAGCAGCAGTACCGCCGCGACGACAAAGACGACCATCAGCAGGACGATTGGGGTCAGCAGGCCGGCAAGCTTGGCCGTCATGACCCAGCGCAGCATCGGCGAGGAAAACCCGGCCGGCGTTCCCTGCGAATAGAGCAGCGCACAGCCTTGCAGAATGCCGTTGGTGGCGAGCGTCATGACGATCGGCGAGATGCCGAGATAGACGATGCCGAAACCATTGGCAAAGCCGATGGCGCAGGCCATCACCAGGACGACCGGCAAGGCGTAGACAAGGGCGGCGTCGGAGCCGTTGACCATGCCTGCCAGGATGATGCCGGAGATGCCGATCGTCCACGGCACGGAGAGGTCGAGGCCCCCGGTCAGAATGACGGTTCCCTGCCCGAGCGCCAGGACGGCTAGGAACGACGACAGCACCAGCAGCGAATTCCAGTACCCCGGATTGAGGATGGCGCGGCCGAGCCAGACCTGCGTGACGACCACGATGAGCAGCAGGCAGACATAGGCGGGCAGCGCATAGCGCAGCGTTTCCGCGTTGCGCAGATGGAAGGCAGGGTGCGGCGATGCCGGACTGCGCTGGGCATGGGCTGGTTCGGCGGTCTTGAGACGCCGGTCCACGCGCTCGAGTTGCGAGGGCAGTATGCCGGCGCGCCAGGCGGCGAGCCGGGCACGCGCGGCGCGCAACTGCACGGCAAGCACCGATGCGTGCGAGATGGAGCCGGCAAGTGCTGCCAGCACCAGAATGGTGCCTTCGGCGATGGTCGCATAATAGGCCGATACGTTGAGCACCAGCAGGATGTTCACCACGATCATCAGGATAAAGGCGCCAAAGACAGAGCCCACCGGGCCGCCCTGCCCGCCGCCGAGGCGCGTGCCGCCGACGACGACCGCCGCGAACATCGACAACAGCAGCGGATTGCCGACCAGCGGATCGCCGCTGCCGGTCTGGGCGCTGATGAAGACGCCGGCAAGGCCATAGCAGCCGCCGGCGATGACATAGACGGCAAAGCGCACCAGCACGACATTGATGCCGACGGAAGCGGCCGACTCCGCATCGCTGCCGACCGCATAAAGTGCTGTGCCGAAGCGGGTTCCCTTCAGCCAGAACCAGGCGAGCAGGACGACGCCGATCACCACCAGCGGCATCGGCAGCCAGCCGGCGATCGCGTCGCCAAGATAGAAGGTACCGAGATCGGGCGACACGAAGCCGCCGGGCTTGTCCATCACCAGCAGCGTCACGCCTTGCAGGATGAACATGGTGGACAGCGTCACCACGATGGGCTGCATGCGCAGCACAGCGATGAAGAAGCCGTTGAAGGCGCCCACGGCCATGCCGACGCCGATGCCGACGGCGGTCCACAAGATGATGCTGGCGCCTGGCGCCATTGGGTCCATGCTCGATGCCAGCACGGCATTGACCAGCGATATCACCGCGCCGGCGGACAGGTCGAAGCCGCCCGACAGGATCACGATGGTCTGGCCGATCGCCGCGAGCGCCGAGGTTGTGCCGCCGCTCGACAGGAACGACACATCGAAATAGGTCAGCGGCCCGGCGCTGATCCAGTCGACGATGAAAAGCAGGATGGCCAGGACGACCGCGGCGATCAGAGCGCCGCGATTGCGCATCAGCGCGCGGCGCAGCCCGAAGCCACCGGAAACAGGGGATGAGGCTGCCGTGCTGCTCATGCGGCGGCTTCCCCGGCATCGCCGAGCGCCGGGCGCATGATGGCCGGCTCGGTGATGGCGTCGCCTGCGAGCTCGGCTACGATGCGCCCGTCGTAGAGGACCAGGACCCGGTCGCACTGGTGGACAAGTTCGGGGATCTCCGTCGAGTGCAGCAGGATCGAGCCGCCGGCGGCGACGTAGTTTCGCATCATCACATAGAGCTCGTGCTTGGTGCCGACGTCGATGCCGCGGGTGGGATCGAACAAAAGCAGGATGCGGCTCTGCGCCACCAGCCATTTTGCGATGGCGATCTTCTGCTGATTGCCGCCGGAAAATGCGGCGGCCCGCGTCCACAGCGCACGATCATCGACTTCGACAGTGGCGAACGCCGCCTCGACGGAGCGGGTCTCGGCTTGCGCGTCGACAAGGCCTAGCCGTGTGAAGCGCGATATCACGGGCAGCGTGGCGTTCTGGCTTCCCGACAGTTTCAGGAACAGGCCTTCGGATTTGCGGTCTTCCGGCACCAGGCCGATCGCCATGTTGGGGAGCACGGCATCGGCGGGCGATCCCAGCCAGACCTTGCGGCCATCGACGAGGATGTCGCCGCGGGTGATTTCGGCCATGCCGAAGCAGGCCAGGAACAGATCCTGCTGGCCCATGCCCTGCAGTCCGGCGACGCCGAGGATCTCGCCTTTGCGCAAGTCGAATCCGGCACCGTCGAGCTTGCGCCCGACCTTCAGGTCGCGCACGCCCAGAACCGGCGGGCCGAAGGCCTGGGCACTGTCGGGCTTGGGCGGGAAGGTCTGCTCGATGCTGCGGCCGATGATCTTTTCGATGACGTCGGCGTCAGAGACATCGGCAACCGGCGCGGTGACGATGTGGCGGCCGTTTCTCAGGATCGTCAACGTCTCGCAAAAAGCGCGAACCTCGCGCATGCGGTGGGTGATGAAGACGATGGTGGTGCCCGCCGCCTTCAGCCTGGCGATGATGTCGCCCAGCCAGTCGACGTCGCGGCCGGCGAGCGTCGAGGTCGGTTCGTCGAGCAGCAGTATGCGCGGCTTGCGGTAGACGGCACGCGCGATCTCGATCTTCTGGCGCACCGAAAGCTCGAGTTCGCTCACCTCGGCGTCGAGATCGACGGAAAAACCGAGATCTTCGATATGGCGGCGGACGGCCTTGCGGGCGGCACCGCGGCGGATCAGGCCGGAGATGCCGACGGGGGCGTAAGGCAGCATCATGTTGTCGAGGACGGAGAGATCGCGCACCAGGGTCATCTCCTGGAACGCGGTCTGCATGCCGAGCGCATGTGCCGCGCGCGGTGCGCCGTAAGCGATCTCCTTGCCAAAGACGCGGACATGGCCTTGGCTCGGCCGGACCAGCCCGGACAGCAGCTTCACAAGTGTCGACTTGCCGGCTCCGTTTTCACCGAGCAGGGCATGGACGCTGCCGGGCGCGATCGCAAACGACACGCCGTCCAGCGCGACGGTCGGTCCGAACGCCTTGCTGATGCCGTCGATCTCGATGGCGGGAAGCTCGGAATGTTCTGTCATTGTCCTCGATCGCCAGGCTTGGCATGGACCGACGATGCACGGACAGAAAATGTCCGCGCATCGTCAAGATCGCCTTGGGAGGCTTATTCTTCCGGTTGTCCGACGAGGGCAGCCGCGAGGCCGACCTCGGGTGTCTGGTCCGAGAAGATCGAGGCAAACCAGCCCGGATTGGAGACCAGCGACGGCTTGAAGGCGTTGCAGCCGGCCTTCATCTCCGCCCATGTGCCTTCGTCGCACAGCTTGATCGTCTCATTGGTGACGAGCGGCAGCGGCAGGATGGTGGTCTTCGGCACGTCCTTGCCTTCGATCGCCTCGACGGCAAGCTTCAGCGCCAGCGCACCCGAATAAGGCGGCGAGGCGTAGGAAATGCGTTGTGCGCCGGCCGGCGCGTAAGGGGCGGCCGCACCTTCGACTTCGGTGCCCTCCGGCAGCATCTGGATGCGGCCGCCATTGGAACCTTCGCCGGCGCAAGGCAGGAGTTCGCTTGTCTTCTTGCCGGCCTCGAGCTGCATCGAGTTGGCGGTGAAGCAGCCGACCTGCATCCACAGCCCGTTGATGTCGTCCCAATTGCGGGTGGCCAGGATTTTCGAAAGTTCGGTGCGGGCGACCGCCTGGCTCCACATGCCGACAGCCTCGCCGACGATCTTGATATCAGGATATTTGGCGAAGACTTCCTTGGCGGCTTTTGTCCGCTGATCGTCGACGGATGTTCCCGGGACACCCGTGATGGCGATGATGTTGCCCTTGCCGTTGAGCTTCTTGACCAGCCATTCGGCGGTCACCCTGCCGGCTTCCAGCTGGTCGATGTGGACGTTGTAGGCACAAGGCTCGGTGATCTCGGCGTCGTAGGCAAAGACCTTCACGCCCTTGTCGCAGGCATTCTTGACGACCTGGTTGAGCGCGGTCGGCGAGATCGGATATACGACGATGGCCTCGGCGCCGCTTTGCACCATTGCGTTGATCTGCTGAATCTGGCGTTGCGCGTTGGGGCCAGCGACCTGGACCTGCAGGTCGACCTTGTCGGCCAGGCTCTTGTGGGCGGCCATGGCCTTGACCATGTTGGCCGCCTCCGCTTGCCAATCATTGCCTATGTAGCTCATGCTGAGAAAGATCTTGTGCTTCTCGGCTGCCTGCGCGGCGGACAGGCCGAAGGCGCATGCAGCCATGCCGGCCAGCAGCGCGAGCCGCCGGACTTTCGATCCGATACCCATGTGAACTCCTCCCAAACAGAACGATCGAATGCCTCCCAAGGGCACAAAACGTAACCCTTGCCATTCGATGCCGACGACCGTAACATGATTTGATCAAAGATCAATGATGAAATCGCTTAATATCAAAACGGGGGCCCGTGGGCGCTTGACGCGGCACCTTGAACCTTGCATTCCGGATGCAGGTAGCGTCGCCCTTGGGCGGGAAGGTTGACGGGAGATGGCTGGATCGGCGTTCAGAAAGCCGGGGGTCGAGATCGCACCCCTGTCCAGGGAAACCCTGCAGGACAGGGTCTATCGCCATGTCACCGAACTGATCCTCGACGGTAGCATCGTGCCGGGCGAGATGGTCACGGTTCAGAGCCTTGCCGATGCTTTTGGCGTCAGCCCGATGCCGGTCAGGGAAGCGTTGCGGCGCCTGACGGCCGCCAACGCGCTGATGGTGGTTTCAGGTCGGTCGATCGGCATTCCGGCATTAAGCCGCGCACGCCTCGTCGACCTCAGGAATGTCCGGTTCGAGATCGAGGCGATCGCGGCCGCATGGGCTGCGGAGCGTATGGGCGACCAGGCCGTGGCGCAGTTGCGCCAGCATCTGGATGCGCTCGAACAGGCCAATGCCGCCGGCGACGTCAAATCCTACCTGCGCGCCAACTACGCCTTTCATTTCTCGATCTATCGGGCAGCCGGTTCCGAGAACATGCTCAACATCATCGAGAACCTGTGGCTGCAGATCAGCCCCTACTTCAACATGCTGCACGATTCAGGAAACTACTCGACCGCCAACGAACACCATCAGGCGATGTTCGCGGCATTGAGAAACCGGGACGCGGAAGCCGTCAGGGCCGCGGTCCGCGCCGACATCGACGCCGCTTTCGACGTGCTGGTCGATCTTTTGAAGTAGCGCCCGACCCAGTCTCCGACCGCCTATCACATGCCGGCTCATCCCTGGTGATGGCAGAGCGCCAATGCGCATTTAACGGCCAGTGCGGGCTTCTTCGGGCTGATCGTATCCCCTGAGCGCGCCATCCAAGGTTCTGTTCACGGAGCAGTTCGTGGGCGAAACATCATTGTCATCTTCGTGCTGGAGCTTGCTGGGCGGCAGGCGATTACGCCGCAAACGCATGACCCTGCGCGCACGGTCATTATCGATTGCCAAAATCTGGTAGCGTGATTATACCAGTTGATAAGTAGACGACGGGCGATACCGTCGGCTGAGATGGAGTAGTGACCAGATGACAACGATTGCGCTGTTCGGGGCTGGCGGAAAAATGGGCTACCGCCTGTCGACCAATTTTCGCGGGTCGCCCTACACGATACGCCATGTCGAAGTCAGCGATGCCGGCCGCGAACGGCTGAAGACCGGACTGGGTTTCGATACGGTCAGTGCCGACGAGGCGCTCAAGGACGCCGATGTGGTGATCCTGGCCGTCCCAGACACGCATATCGGCAAGGTAGCGGCCAGCATCGAGAGCAAGCTGGTATCAGGCACGATGGTGGTGGTGCTCGACGCGGCAGCACCCTTTGCCGGCCATCTGCCGAAGCGGCCGGACCTCACCTATTTCGTCACCCACCCCTGCCATCCGCCGATCTTCAATGACGAGACGGACATGGCCGCGAAGAAGGATTATTTCGGCGGCGTGAAGGCCAAGCAGCATATGGTCAGCGCCCTGATGCAGGGGCCGGAAGAGGACTACGCCAAGGGCGAGGCGATCGCGAAGATCATATGGGCGCCGGTGATGCGTTCGCACCGCGTCAGCGTCGAACAGATGGCGCTGCTCGAGCCTGGCCTTTCGGAGACGGTGTGCGCCTCGTTGCTGGTGGTCATGAAAGAAGCCGTCGACGAGGTCGTGGCGCGCGGCGTCGACCAGCAGGCGGCACTCGACTTCCTGCTCGGCCATATGAACGTGCTCGGCGCCGTCATTTTCGGCGAGACCAAGGGCGTTTTCTCGGACGCCTGCAACAAGGCGATCGAGTTCGGCAAGCCGGTGCTGATGCGTGACGACTGGAAGCGGGTGTTCGAACCGGAAGAGATCGCCGCCAGCATTCAGCGGATCACCTGAGAGAAGACAGGTGCTTGACGCAGCACCTCGAGGGCCCGGCATGTCATTGCCGACCCTCGGTTTTGGTAGCTCATCAGGTACATGTCACCTGAATTTGTGGTTGACTCATCATACCAGTTGGCTTAGCTGTTCATGGCTCGGATCGACAAGGTTTCGCAGGGAGCAGGATGCCTGGGCGAGTGGAGGAGGGCTGGGGAGCAACGATCCGTCTTGGGTAAGCCGGCAACGGTTTTTTGACCCAAGCGATCCGCGGCCCGCGCTGCCTGACGAATTCGGATGCAGACAAAGCCATTGGCCGATCAAGGCAATTTTTTCAAACGGGAGGACTTCATGAAACTCACACGCAGAATGACGCTTGCGGCTTTCGCCGGCATGCTGGCGCTTGGCACGGCAGTGCCCGCCTACGCGGCGGATCTCATCGCCATTATCACGCCCTCGCACGACAATCCGTTCTTCAAGGCGGAAGCCGTCGGCGCCGAAGCCAAAGCCAAGGAACTCGGCTACGAAGCGCTGGTGCTGGTCCATGACGACGACGCCAACAAGCAGTCCGAGCTGATCGACACCGCGATCGGCCGTGGCGCCAAGGCGATCATCCTCGACAATGCAGGCGCCGACGCCACCGTCGCCGCCGTGCAGAAGGCCAAGGACGCAGGCATTCCGTCCTTCCTGATCGACCGCGAGATCAACGCCACCGGCGTCGCCGTGGCGCAGATCGTGTCCAACAACTACCAGGGTGCCCAGCTCGGCGCGCAGGAGTTCGTCAAGCTGATGGGCGAGAAGGGCAATTTCGTCGAACTGGTCGGCAAGGAATCCGACACCAATGCAGGCATTCGCTCCAAGGGTTATCACGACGTAATCGACGACTATCCGGACCTGAAGATGGTCGCCCAGCAGTCGGCCAACTGGAGCCAGACGGAAGCCTATTCCAAGATGGAATCGATCCTTCAGGCCAACCCCGACATCAAGGGTGTGATCTCCGGCAACGACACGATGGCGATGGGCGCCTATGCGGCACTTGCCGCGGCGAACCGCAAGGACGTCATCGTCGTCGGCTTCGACGGATCGAACGACGTACGGGACTCCATCACGTCGGGCGGTATCAAGGCAACCGTGCTGCAGCCGGCCTTCGCGCAGGCGCAGATGGCGGTCGAGCAGGCCAACGACTTCATCAAGAACAAGAAGTCGCCGGCCAAGGAAAAGCAGTTGATGGACTGCGTTCTGATCAATGGCGACAATGCCGCCAAGCTGGAGACCTTCGCGCTGACGAACTGAGCCAGCGTGATTTCAATAGCGAGGGGCGAAAATCGGTTTTCGCCCCTCGCCGCCATTTTCCGTGGGTCGCCCACGATGCTGAACGACAGGCCGCCATGCTGAACACCAAGCCGAACTGGCCGATCCTTACCGTGATGGTCGGCATCAGCCTGACCGCCTGCAAGATCCTGCCTACGAAATCGGAAGGCGGAGACAACGCTCCCGCCTTCAATCCAGACAAGATGGTCGAAGAGACATGGGCGGCAAAGGTCGTGCCCTATCTCCAGCAGAAAGCCGGACCGTTTGCGCAGGTTCACACCCTGGCGACAACCGATCCATCGGCTGCCGGCGCCAAATACGGCAATCCGAACAAGCAGGCGAATTCGCCTTGGACTTTCGCGGTTCGCCTGGAAGGCAAGATCGTCGCGGCCAACACGCAGTCGCGGGCGGCAACCGTCGACGTCGATGTCGACGGCGACGGCAAGGCCGATGCACGGGTGCAGATCGGACCGGCGGTGCGCGGCACCGCGCTGCGCGACAGCCTGGACTTCATCCAGTTCAACGACTTCACCAACCAGATCGACTTCGCCCAGTTCGGCAAGGCGTTCAACAGCTACACCGACAAGACGGTGCTGTCCAAGCTGCCGCGCGAGGCGCTGGAAGGCCGCAGTGCCAAAGTGCTGGGTGCCTATACGCTGGGCAACGGCCAGGACCTGCCGCTGGTGACGCCGGCGGAGGCAGAGATCGGGCCGAAGCCATGAGCGCGACAGCAGAGCGCGAAATCATCCTGAAGCTCGAGGACGTCTCCAAGGTCTATTCCGGCACCGTTGCGGTCAAGCGCGCCAATTTCGAGGTGCGCAAGGGCGCGGTCAACGTGCTGGTCGGTGAAAACGGCGCCGGCAAGTCGACGCTGATGAAGATCATCGCCGGTGTGGAACGGCCGACCGCCGGCCGCATCCTGCTGGAAGGCGAAGAGGTTTCCTTCTCGTCATCCGGTGATGCGGTGAACCGTGGCATCGGCATGGTGTTCCAGGAGTTGAACCTGTTCGGCAACATGAGCGTCGCCGAGAATATTTTCGCCACCCGGGAGATCACCAACCGCTTCGGCAAGATCGACCGCAAGGAACAGGAGCGCCGTGCGGCTGAATTTCTGGAACGCCTGCAAGCCGGCATACGGCCCGACATGCTGGTCGAGGATTTGCGCATCGGCCAGCAGCAGTTGGTCGAGATCGCCAAGGCGGTTTCGCTCGATGCGCGAATCCTGATCATGGACGAGCCGACCTCGGCGCTGAGCGCTGCGGAGGTCGAGATCCTGTTCAAGGTGATCGCCGACCTCAAGGCGCGCGGCGTGGCCATCGTCTACATCTCGCACCGGCTGGAAGAGCTGATCCGCATCGGCGACTACATCACCGTGCTGCGCGACGGCCGCATCACCGGCCAGGAGGAGATGAAGAACGTCGACACGCAATGGATCGTTCGCCAGATGATCGGTTCCGACGCCAAGGATTTCGCCAAGGCTGACGGCCATCTTCCGGGCGAGGAGATCTTTCGAGCCGAGGACATCTGCCTGCCGCGCGCTATCGGCGGGCTTGCCGTCGACCATGTCTCGCTGTCGCTGCGCGCCGGCGAGATCCTCGGCATCTACGGCCTGATGGGCGCCGGTCGCAGCGAATTGTTCGACTGCATCATGGGCCGCCACGGCCATTCGACAGGCGCGATCTTCATTGGCGGTAAAAAGGTCAAGGAGCGCGACACGACGCGGCGCATCCGGCGTGGCCTGGCATTGATCCCCGAGGATCGCCAGCGCGAAGGGCTGGTGTCGATCCTCTCGGTCGCCAGCAATCTGACGCTAGCCAGCCTGTCGCGATTTGCCCGCCTGTTCCATATCCGTGGCGCCGACGAAAGGCAGGCGGTGACGCAGATGGTGCGGGAACTGGCGATCAAGGTCGCCGACCCGGCGCAGGAAGTGTCTTCGCTGTCGGGCGGCAACCAGCAGAAGGTGGTGATCGGCAAGGCGCTGCTCACCGAACCCAAGGTGCTGCTAATGGACGAACCCAGCCGAGGCATCGATGTCGGCGCCAAGGCAGACGTCTTCCGCACCATGCGCAAACTGTCCCGCGACGGATTGGGGATTTTGTTCGCCACCTCCGACCTCGATGAGGTGATGGCGCTGTCCGACCGCATCGCGGTGATGAGCAACGGAAAACTGACCGGCATGTTCGACCGTGCCGAGGCGACGGAGGCGGCACTCGTGGCTGCATCCGCGCTTGGCCACGGACCGGTCCCACACACGGAGAGCACCGCCCATGACTGACATCCCAGCCAAGGCGGCCGCTCATTCCGCTTCCAGCGGCTCCGTGCTGTTGACGCTGATGAAGCTCAGGACCTTCATCGCGCTTATCGCCGTGCTGATCTTCTTCTCGATCGCGGCGCCGAATTTCCTGTCGACCGCCAATCTGATCCTGATGTCGAAGCACGTGGCGCTGAACGCGTTCCTGGCGATGGGCATGACCTTCGTCATCATCACCGGCGGCATCGACCTTTCGGTCGGCTCGATCGTCGGCCTGTGCGGCATGGTGGCCGGCTATCTCGTGCTCAATGGCATCGACCTGCAGATCGGCTACACCATCTATTTCAACGTCTTCGAGATCGCGCTGATCACGCTTGCCGTCGGCATATTGATCGGCGCCGTCAACGGCTTGCTGATCACCCGGCTGAACGTCGCGCCGTTCATCGCCACGCTTGGAGTGCTCTATGTCGCGCGCGGCCTGGCGCTGCTGTCGTCGGATGGCCGCACCTTTCCCAACCTCGTCGGCAAGCCGGAGCTTGGCACCACCGGTTTCGGTTTCCTCGGTGCAGGCCGGCTGCTTGGCCTGCCGGTGGCGATCTGGATCCTGATCGTCGTTGCACTGGGAGCCGCCTATCTCGCCAAATACACACCGCTCGGCCGCCATATCTTCGCCGTCGGCGGCAATGAACGGGCGTCGCGGATTTCGGGCGTCCGTGTCAACATGGTGAAGATGTTCGTCTATATGTTCTCCGGTTTCTGCGCGGCGATCGTCGGCCTGATCATCTCGTCCGAGCTGATGGCCTCGCATCCGGCAACAGGCGAAAGTTTCGAGCTCAACGCCATTGCGGCGGCGGTGCTCGGCGGTACCTCGATGTCGGGCGGGCGCGGCACGATCGGCGGCACCATCGTCGGCGCCTTCGTCATCGGCATTCTTTCGGACGGGTTGGTGATGATGGGTGTGAGTTCGTTCTGGCAAATGGTGATCAAGGGTCTCGTCATCATCGTCGCCGTTGTCGTCGACCAGGCACAACGCCGGCTTCAACAGCGCGTCACCTTGATGCAGATGGCGAAGGCGGGTTGAGCATGGCGGAGTTGCGTGGAGCGCTGATCGGCTGCGGCTTCTTTGCCGTCAACCAGATGCACGCCTGGCGCGGCATTGCGGGCGCTTCGATCGTTGCTATCTGCGACCGTGACCCGGAACGGCTCAAGATCGTCGGCGACCAGTTCGGCATAGCGAAGCGCTATACCGATGCGGCGGAACTTTTTGCCGGCGAAAGCCTGGACTTCGTCGACATCGCCACCACCGCGCCCAGCCATCGTCCGCTTGTCGAAATGGCGGCCGCTCATCGCGTTCCGGTGATCTGCCAAAAGCCGTTCGCGCCGACGCTCGCCGACGCCAAGGCAATGGTCGGGGCATGCGCGGAAGCCGGCGTGCCGCTGATGGTGCATGAGAATTTTCGCTGGCAGTCGCCGATCCAGGCGGTGCGCGCCGTGCTCGACAGCGGCGAGATCGGCACGTCTTTCTTCGGGCGCATCTCCTTCCGCTCCGGCTATGACGTGTTTTCCGGCCAGCCCTATCTAGCGACGGGAAAGCGCTTCATCATCGAGGACCTCGGCATCCATATCCTCGATATCGCCCGCTTCCTGCTCGGCGACGTCTCGACCATCACGTCGCGAACCGCCCGCGTCAATCCTAGTATCGCGGGCGAGGATGTGGCGACGATGCTTCTGGACCACAAGAGCGGCGCGACCTCCGTGGTCGACTGCAGCTATGCGACGAAGCTTGCCACCGAGCCGTTTCCCGAGACGCTGATCGAGATCGACGGCAGCGACGGAACGATCCGGCTGGCGCAGGGATACCGGCTCACCGTCACCGGCAAGAACGGCACGGTCGTCACCGACGTCTCGCCGCCGCTGCTGCCATGGGCGTCGCGGCCCTGGCATAACATTCAGGAAAGCGTCGTCGCCATCCAGCAGCATTGGGTAGACTGCCTGGCGAAGGGAATCGAACCGGCGACCTCGGGCGCCGACAATCTCAAGACGTTCGCACTGGTCGAGGCGGCTTACACCGGTGCCGCGAGCCGGCAACCGGTGCAGCTCGACGCCTTGCTTAAATGACCGCCGACGCATTCCTGCTCTACGGAACGCATGCCGTCGAGGCCGAACCAATCAGGCTACGCGCAGGCGCGCTCAGCGCCGACTTCGTCAACGGCAATCTGCGCACCATCCGGCATGGCGGCACCGAGGTGCTGCGCGCCATTGCCTATATCGTGCGCGACCGCGACTGGGGCACTTATGAGCCGGTGCTGACGGGCCTCGTCATCGATCAGGACGCGGAGAGCTTCGCGATCAGCTATTCGGCAAGCTGCATCGGACCCGATGGAAGCCGGCTCGGCTTCCACGCAACCATCAAAGGCTTCGCCGATGGCCGTCTGGTCTTCGACGTCGGCGCCCTCCCCGAAAGCGATTTCGAGACCAACCGCTGCGGCTTCTGCATCCTGCATCCGATCGCAGGGCTGGCCGGCAGTCCGGTCACGGTAGAGCATACGGACGGCAGCATCGTCGCGACGAAACTTCCCGAGTTGATCGACCCCTGGCAGCCTTTCAAAAATCTGCGGACGATCACGCATGAGGTTCGGCCTGGTGTCACCGCCGAATGCCGGATGGAAGGTGACGTGTTCGAAATGGAGGACCAGCGCAACTGGTCGGACGCCTCCTACAAGACCTATGTGCGGCCGCTGGCGCTGCCATGGCCCTATGTGCTGCCTGCCGGCCAAACCCTGCGCCAGACGATCAGCCTGCGCATCACAGGTGAAGGCAAAGCTCGGCTGCCACCGTGACCAGCGAACCGGTCCGCGTTGAACTCGGCGAGGTCGGGCCAAGGCTGCCCGATGTCGGCGTGGTCATCTATCCCGAGGATGTCGAGACGGCGCTGGCGAACCTCTCCACGCTGGCGGCACTCGGCCCACAACAGCTGCTGTTTCACTACGATCCGACGCGCGGCCACGGACTTGACGCCTTGCGCGCTTTCGCCCGACTGGCAACTGCCTACGCGGCCGAAACAACCCTCGAATGCGTCGTTGCCTGCGCCGGCGATCTTGACGCCGAGATGTCTGGCGTCGCCAATCTGGTGCGCGAGGCCGGGCTGAAACTCTCGGCCATTGCCGTGTCGCCGTCGGTCGACCGACAGTCGACTCCGCCGGGCAGCGCGTGGCCGGACTGTCCGCCACTCGAGGAGATCTATGCCGCAACGCGGCGCGCGTTCTCGGATATCCGCCTCGGCGGCGGCATGTTCAGCTATTTCACCGAGCTCAACCGCAAGCGCGTGCCGGCGGACCAGCTCGATTTCGTCACCCATTGCACCTGCCCGATCGTGCATGCCGCCGACGACCTGAGCATCATGCAATCGCTGGAGGCGCTGCCTTTCATCACCCAATCGGCACGGGCGATCTTCGGGGCAAAATCCTACCGGATCGGTCCGTCGACGATTGCCATGCGGCAAAACCCCTATGGCGGCGCGACCAAGCCCAATCCCGGGGGACAGCGCATCGCCATGGCCGACCGAGACCCGCGCCATGCCGGCCTGTTCGCAGCAGCATGGACGATCGGCTACGCTGCGCGTGTCGCACCGGCCGGACTGGAGATGCTGACACTTTCCAGCTTCACTGGACCTTTCGGCGTGCTCGCTTCATCAGGGGAACCTGTCGCGGAAGGATCGCGCCGGCCGATCTTCAGGGCCATCAAGGGGCTTTGCGAACTGGCTGGCCTTTCGCATGTGGCGGCCAGGACGAGCGATGAGACCAAGGCGCTGGCGCTGGCCGGGCGCTCCGCCTCGGGCAAGACAATCGCGTGGCTGGCGAACCTGACGGCGGACGACGTGCCGGTCGACATTTCAGCTTTTGGCCGCGGCCATCTCGTGATGACGCCTTACGCGATCGTTCGGATCGGCTGAAGTTACTTTTCGGAGTTCATCACATAGAGCGCGCGTGAGCGCTCGAGATGCTTGATCATCGCCTTCTCGGCGCCATCCGCATCCTTTTTCTCGATGCGACCGATGATCTCTTCGTGCTCGGTCAGCGTGAACTTTTCCTTGCCGGTCCAGATCAGCATTTCGGTGTGGTATTCCTTCAGCCAGCCCAGCATCGCCTCGCTGACGGCAACATAGATCGGGTTGCCGGAGATCGTGGCGATCTGTGTATGGAACTTCATGTCAGCGGAGATGAAGGCTTCGGAATCGCCGCGAAAGCCGCGCTGTTCGGCGACGGTCGCCCGCAGCCGCAGCACATCCTCGGCGGTGGCCTTTTCGGCGGCTTCCCTGACCATGCCGCGCTCGAAGAAGATGCGCGCGGTTTTCAGATGCTCAAGCGTGTCCTTCGACGACGACAGGATGATCTTGGCGGCACCATCGACCTGCTTAATGATCGACTTGGCGGTCAGTTGCAGCACCTTGGCGCGCTCGCCATGCGAGATCGCGACCAGGCCCATATTGCTCAGCGCCTGCATCGCCTCGCGAATCGCCGGCCTGCCGACCTCGAAGCGCTCCATCAGTTCGCGCTCCGACGGCATGTCGTCACCCGGCATCAATTCGCCGCTGGTGATCAGGCGCTTCAGCCGCAAGAAGACCTCGTCGGAAAGCTTGCGCCGGACAATCGGTTCCGAACGGTTCATCGTCGCGAATCACTCCCTTGAGCCGGCCCTATCTAACACTGCCGCCACATTTCCCGGAAATTGCCGCCTGTCGATCTGCCTAAAACTTCTAGCCGGATATGCCTTGCAATACTTATGTACTCATTATACCAGATTTAGAACACCGGTGAACCTTTTTCGAACGCCTCGGCTTAAGACAGCAGACCATGATCACCCTCACCTATCGCATCGAAACGCCTGGAAGCATCGAAGCGTTGGCCGCCAAGATCGCCAGCGACCAGTCGACCGGCACCTTCGTCGCGCTGCCCGGCGAGACCGAAGAGCTGAAGGCCCGGGTGGCGGCGCGCGTGCTGGCGATCCGGCCTCTGCCCGATGCCGAGCGGCCGTCACTTCCCGATGACGGCAGCGGGCCGTTCAAACGCGCCGATGTCGACATCGCCTTTCCGTTCGATGCCATCGGCACCGACCTTTCGGCGCTGATGACCATCGCCATCGGCGGCACCTATTCGATCAAGGGCCTCACCGGGATCCGCGTCGTCGACATGAAGCTGCCGGAGGATTTTCGCGGCGCGCATCCCGGCCCACAGTTCGGTGTCGCCGGCAGCCGCCGACTGACCGGTGTGACGGACCGCCCGATCATCGGCACCATCGTCAAGCCGGCGCTCGGGCTGCGGCCGCACGAGACGGCGGCAATGGTGGCGGAACTGATCGCCGCCGGCGTCGATTTCATCAAGGATGACGAGAAGCTGATGAGCCCGGCCTATTCGCCGCTGTCGGAGCGGGTGAAGGCAATCATGCCGCTGATCCTCGACCATAAGCAGAAGACCGGCAAGAAAGTGATGTATGCCTTCGGCATTTCGCATGCCGACCCGGATGAGATGATGCGCAACCACGATCTGGTGGCGAAGGCCGGCGGCAATTGCGCTGTTGTCAACATCAATTCGATCGGGCTCAGTGGCATGGCGTTCCTGAGGAAGCGCTCCAGTCTGGTGCTGCATGCTCACCGCAACGGCTGGGACATCCTCACCCGGCACCCCGGGCTAGGTATGGGCTTCAAGGTCTGGCAGCAATTCTGGCGACTGCTCGGCGTCGACCAATTCCAGATCAACGGCATCGCCTCGAAATATTGGGAGCCGGATGACTCCTTCGTCGAGTCGTTCAAGGCGGTGACGACGCCGATCTTCTCACCTGAGGACTGCGCCTTGCCGGTCGCCGGCTCCGGCCAGTGGGGCGGGCAGGCGCCCGAGACATATGCGCGGACCGGCCGGACCGTCGATCTTCTCTATCTCTGCGGCGGTGGCATCGTCAGCCATCCGGACGGGCCGGGCGCCGGCGTGCGTGCCGTGCAGCAAGCCTGGCAGGCGGCGGTCGACGGCATTCCGCTTGCCGACTTCGCCCTGAACCACCCTGAACTGGCGCGGTCGATCGAAAAATTCGGCGACGGCAAGGCAGCCTGAAGCCATGCAGAACCTGCTTCTCAGCTATTATGGCGACGACCTGACCGGCTCGACCGATGTCATGGAGGCGCTTGAGCTCGGCGGCGTGCCGACCGTGCTGTTCATGCGCCAGCCGGACGATGCCTTGCTTTCGCGGTTTGCCCATTGCCGGGCGATCGGCCTCGCCGGCACCAGCCGCAGCGAGACGCCGCAGTGGATGGACATGCATCTGCGCGATGCCTTTGCCTGGCTGAAGACACTCAACGCCGCGATCTGCCACTACAAGGTTTGCTCGACCTTCGATTCCAGCCCAACGGTCGGCAGCATCGGCCGGGCCATCGAGGTCGGCCGCTCGGTGTTCGCGCAGGATAGTGTGCCGCTGCTGGTCGGCGCGCCGCAGCTCAAGCGCTACACCGCCTTCGGCCATCTATTCGCCGCCTATCGCGACCAATATTTCCGCATCGATCGCCACCCTGTGATGAGCCGCCATCCGACGACGCCGATGGATGAGGCCGATCTCCTGATCCATCTGTCGCGGCAGACGGCGCTGAGCTCCGGGCTGATCGACCTTGCAACGCTGCAGTCCGCGTCGCGATCGGCCGCGTTCGATCGCCTGACCGGAAACGGCACCCCCATCGTGCTTCTCGATGTCGACAATCTGGAAACGCAGGCTCTGGCCGGCAAGGAGATCTGGCGCGTTCGCAAGCCAGGCGGTTCTTTTGTCGTCGGCTCGTCCGGGGTCGAGTATGCATTGCTGGCCGAATGGGCGTCGAATGACATTGTCGGCGCTGGACAAGGTTTTACGCCGCCGGGCGCAGCCGAGCGGATAGCCGTCGTGTCGGGCAGTTGTTCGCCGACCACCGAGCGGCAGATCCGGCATGCCCTGACCGACGGTTTCGACGGCATCGAGGTCGATCCCGTCGAGCTGGTTTCGGAGTCTTCGCAGCAGGCGATCGCGCGCGCAACGGCAAGCGGCCGTGCCAGTCTGCAAGCCGGGCGCAGCGTCATCCTCTACACCGCGCTTGGCCCCGATGCCGACAGGGGCGCCGAAATCGACCGGCAGGAAGGCGCCCGCCACAGGCTTGGCCGCGGCCTTGGAGAAATCCTTCGCAGCCTGACGATCGAACAGAATTTGCGGCGCGTGGTCATTGCCGGCGGCGACACGTCGAGCCACGCACTCGGCGAGATGGGTGTCGATGCCCTGACAATTCGCATGCCGCTGCCCGCTTCGCCTGGCTCGCCGCTCTGCGTTGCCCACTCGCGCGTCAAGGCGATCGACGGCTTGGAGGTCGCGCTCAAGGGCGGCCAGGTCGGAACCGATCGCTATTTCTCAGCCATCCGCGACGGCCTCGGCACTTGAACCAGCCGACACCTGGATTTCAGGAGCCGCTGTGCGAGAGCACTTCAACACGCGAAATGCGCCTTGCCGGGTGGAAATCCCGGTAACACCCGGTACTATCTGCGAAAATGCCGAAATCGGGAGGACGTCGGGTGCAGACCAAGAAGATCATCAACGATGGCAACCGCGCCGTTGACGAGATGCTGGAAGGCATCCTGGCAGCGCATCCCCGCCATCTCAAAAGCGTGGACGGCAGTCCACGCTCCATCATCGCCCGCGACGGACCGCGCCAGGGCAAGGTGGGCCTCGTGATTGGCGGCGGTTCGGGCCACGAGCCGAGCTTTCTCGGCTTTGTCGGCAAGGGATTGGCTGACGCTGCGGCCATCGGCAATGTCTTTGCCTCGCCGCCGCCGGACCCGATCCTCGAATGCGCCAAGGCAGTCAGCGGCGGCGCCGGCGTGCTCTTCATGTACGGCAATTATGCCGGCGACGTGATGAATTTCGACATGGCGGCCGAGATGGCCGCCATGGACGACATCGAGGTGCGCACGGTGCTGAGCACCGACGACGTCGCCTCGGCACCGCGCGACCAGCGGCACAAGAGGCGCGGCGTCGCCGGCAATTTCTTCATCTTCAAGGCGGCCGGCGCCGCCTGCGACCGGATGTTGTCCTTCGACGAATGCGAGCGCGTCGCCGGCAAGGCCAACGACCATACCTTCACCATGGGCGTGGCGCTGTCGCCCTGTTCGCTGCCGCAGACCCGCCGGCCGAATTTCGAGATCGGCCCGGACGAGATGGAGATCGGCATGGGCATCCACGGCGAGCCCGGCATCGCGCGCGAAAAGTTGAAAACAGCCGACGAGATCACCGACGAGATGCTGGACAGGATTCTCGACGAGATGGCGCCGGCGCGCGGCGACAAGGTCGCGGTGCTCGTCAATTCGCTGGGCTCGACGCCGCTGATGGAACTCTACATCATGAACCGGCGCGTGAAGCAGAGGCTCGATGAGATCGGTGTGTCCATACACGCAAGCTGGGTCGGCAATTACTGCACCTCGCTCGAAATGGCCGGGGCCTCGATCACTCTGCATCGGCTGGACGGCGAGTTGCAGACGATGCTGGACCACCCCTGCGACTGCGCCATGTTTCGCGCCGGCTAAACCCACTTCTGTGGCAAGGACTAAGACATGACGACAATCGACACCGCCCGCCTTGTCGCGATGTTCGCGGCGATCGCAACCGCCATGTCGGCCGACAGGGACCGACTATGCGCGCTTGACGGAGTTATCGGCGACGCCGACCACGGCATCGCGATGGAGCTTGGATTTTCCGCGGCACGCGATGCAGTCGCCGCACTGGACACCGAGGCCACTGATCCGACCACCTTGCTGAACACGGCGGCAAAGTCGTTCCTGAATGCGGTTGGCGCCTCCTCCGGTCCGCTCTATGCGACCGCGTTCATGCGCGCCGCGGCAGCCGTCAAGGGCAAGACGACGCTCGACGACGCGGACGTGGTCACTCTGTTCCAGGCGATGGCCAAAGGCATTCAGGATCGCGGCAAGGCCGAGCCAGGCGAAAAGACGATGATCGATGCATGGGCGCCGGCTGCGCAGGCGGCGGGCGAAGCGCTGACCTCCGGCAAGGATCTGGCGGGCAGTCTCGAAGCTGCTGCACAAGCGGCAAACGCCGGCGCGGAGGCGACCAAGTCGATGGTCGCCACCAAGGGCCGGGCATCGCGCCTCGGCGAACGCTCGCTTGGCCACATGGACCCGGGCGCCGCCTCCGCCGTGACCGTGATCGAGGCGATGCGGGTCGCCTTGACCACCTGATCAGTAACGGGCCTTCCGCGCCTCAGCGCTTGGCGTCGAGCTTGTCGATGGCCTGCACGTTTGTGGCGGAGGGGCCATTCGGATCGAACTCCGAGGCCAACCATGCGTCGGCGATCGATTTCGCCAGTTCGGGACCGATGACGCGGGCGCCCATGGTGATGATCTGGGCGTTATTGGACTTGGCGGCGCGCTCAGCGGAATAGGTGTCGTGGGTCAATGCGGCGCGAATGCCCGGGACCTTGTTGGCGGAGATGCTGACGCCGATGCCGGTGCCGCAAAACAGGATGGCCCGGTCGTAATTGCCGTCGAGAATTTCGTGGCCGACCGAGGCGGCGATATCGGCGTAGAATCCGGCCTGGCTTAGGTCGACGACCTGCAGTTCCGGCTTGGTGGCGAGATGCTTGGCGATGACGTCGAGCAACGGCTTGCCGGCGCTGTCGGCTCCGAGTGCGATCTTCATGATGATGAGCTCCTTTGCTTGGTCTTTTAGCGGTCAGCGCGCGATGGCGGCCGACGCCTTTTTCAGAATGTCGATATAGCCTTCCGCTTGCCACGCCGAGCGGCCGATGAACAGGCCATCGATATGCGGCTGGCCGATGAGTTCGGCCGCGTTGCCGGGATTGACGCTGCCGCCGTAAAGCACAGGCGGGGCAGCCGGCAGCCGGTCGGCGGCAACCTGCTTGATCAGCGCCTGCTGCCTGTCGGCATAGTCGGCGCTGGCGGGAATGCCCTTCTCGCCGATCGCCCAGACGGGCTCGTAGGCAAAGAGGATTTCAGCCTTCAGTTGATCGCCGCTCAGCTCTTGCAGCGCGCCGAGAACCTGTGCCGTCAACACCGCCTCGGCGCGGCCTGATTCACGCTCAGCCAACGTCTCGCCGACGCAAATCAGCGGCACGAACCCGTGCCTGACAGCGGCCGCCGTTTTCAGTCCCACAGTCGCGTCCGTTTCGCCGAAATGCTCGCGACGCTCGCTATGGCCGAGTTCGATCACATCCAGCCCACAGTCTTTCAGCATCACTGGCGAGATCTCTCCCGTCCAGGCACCGGCGTCGGCCCAATGCATGTTCTGGGCGCCGACTTTCACGCGGGTGTTGGCCAGCGCCGCTTTGACCTGGCGCGCGGCGGTGAACGGCGGAATGACGAAAGGCTGTATCGCCTGATCGAAGTCAGGCACGAAGGCCGCCAACGCATCGGCGAACTGCAGCGCCTCGGCAAGCGTCTTGTTCATCTTCCAGCTCGTGCCGACCCAATATGGGGTCATTCTTTTCTCCTTCAACGCGCGTTTTTCCTGGCCACCATCGGTGCCGGCGTCTAGCCAGCATTTCACTCAAGCCCGAGGCTTGAGACTGTCGCGACCGCTGTCGATATGAGGCGCCCAGAAATCCACCGACTCGCGGATCATCTCGATAACCTGATGGTCGACTGGTTCCCTCTCCCTGAAGGAAAGTTCAAGGCAAATTTCATTGTCGGTTCCACCGCCCTGCCGAACCGCGTCCAGCAACTTCTGCGGCACTATGCGGCCATCCTTGTTGTAGGCGGCCGTGAACGGCCAGTGCCCGCCCTTATTCATCGACGACTGCTTGATGTGGATGATCGGCGATTGCAAGGGAAACGCTTTCGCCCAGGCATAGGGATCGGTGTCGGCAGGGTTGGGCGAAGTGACGTCGCCATGGTCGATGTCGACCATCATTTTCATCGGTATGGGCAGCTTCGCCGCGTCGATGGCGCCTTGCAGCGTGGCGCAGCTTTCGATCGTGTGGCCGAACTCGCGGCCGACCGACATCGGCTCCCAGAACAGGTATGTCAGACCCGCCGCCTTGGCGTGTTCGGCCACCTCGCGCCAGCATTCGAGGGCGATATCGAGAAGCACTGCCCGCCGTTGCGGATCGTCAAAGTCCTTGTGGGTGAAGATGGCGAACTGCGTGCCCATGCCCGACGCACCGAGTTCCGCGGAAATATCGGCGAAGGTCTTGAACCAGTCGACATAGTAGCGCCGGACATCCGCGTCCGGATGGCCGAAGTGATTGAGCCGGCCATAAGGTCCGGTCATGCCGGAGGTGATCCGCACGCCGGTCCGCGAAAGCGCCCTGTCGAACAGGCGCAGGAATTTGGCAATCGTTGCCGCCGGCCAGCCCGGATTGACGAATTCATGCGTCAGCTGCACGTCGCGGATACCGATGCCATAGGCAATCGCGTCGATCAAATCGTCCGGATCGGCGAAACGGTTGACCAGCGGATTGGTGTTGAGGGAAAGCGTGAAGGCCATCAGTCTGCCGTCGCCATGATGTTATCGAACCAGTCTTCGAATGCTTTCCGCTCGGCCGCATTGAGATGCAGGCCATGTTTGGTGCGGCGTTCCAGAATATCGGCTGATGTGCCGGCCCATTCGGTCTCGGCCAGGAACCTTGCCTCCCGCTCATACAGGTCGGGACCGAAGCGGCGGCCGAGATCCGCCTCGCGCTGTGCGCCGGCGAGCAATTGCCTGGCACGGGTGCCGTAGCTTCGAGCGTAGTGCTTCACCAGCGACGGGCTGAGCCATAAAAACTCGGAATGCAGATCGCTCAGGAACTGCTCGAAGTCCGCATTGGGCAGGTCGCCTCCCGGCAAGGGGATTTTGGCCGTCCAGGCTTTCTTCATCATCGGAAAAAACGGCTGGATCTTTTCCAGCGCATGTTCCGACAGCTTGCGGAAGGTGGTGATCTTGCCGCCGAACACCGACAGCAGCGGCGCGTTGCCATTGGAGGCGTCGAGTTCGAAAATATAGTCGCGCGTCACCGCGCTTGGATTGTCGGCATTGTCGTCATAGAGCGGACGCACGCCTGAGAAACTATGGACCACGTCCTGTGACGTCAGCTGTCGCTTGAAATAGCGATTGACCACCTTGATCAGGTAATCGACTTCGCTTGCCTCGGCGACCACTTCCTCGGGCCTGCCTTCGTAGGGAATGTCGGTCGTGCCGATCAGCGCCAGATCGTTCTCGTAGGGGTTGACGAAGATCACTCGCTTGTCGTTGTTCTGGATGAGATAGGCCTGCCGCCCCTCCCAGAATTTGGGCACGACGATATGACTGCCTTTCACCAGGCGAACATTGCGGGTGGAGTTCTGCCCGGCGACTCGGCTGACAATGTCGTTGACCCACGGCCCGGCCGCGTTGACCAGCGCCCGCGCCCGGACCTTCGTCACCGCACCCGTGCGACCATCCTGCATGTCGATCGACCATAGTCCGTTTTCGCGGCGGGCCGCGACACAGGCGGTGCGCGTGAGCACTCTGGCACCGCGCTGCCTGGCATCCAGGGCGTTGAGCAGCACCAGGCGCGCATCGTCGACCCAGCAGTCGGAATATTCGAAACCGCGCTTGAATTCGTCCTTGATCGGCGCGCCTTCCGGCGCAGTCCTGAGGTTCAGTGTTCGTGTCCCCGGCAGGCGTTTACGGCCGCCAAGGTGGTCGTAGAGAAACAGCCCGAGCCGGACCAGCCATGCCGGCCTGTCTTGCGGGCTGTGCGGAAGAACGAAGCGCATCGGCCAGATGATGTGCGGCGCTGCCTCGAGCAGCACCTCGCGTTCGATCAGTGCTTCGCGAACCAGCCGGAATTCATAATATTCGAGGTAGCGCAGGCCGCCATGCACCAGCTTGCCGGAGCGCGAGCTCGTGCCTTGCGCGAGATCGTCCTTTTCGCACAGGATGACGGACAGCCCGCGACCTGCCGCATCACGCGCTATGCCGGCTCCATTGACGCCGCCGCCGATCACGAAGAGATCGACGACATCTGTTGTATTGCTCAAGATCTTGCTCCTGTGCGGTGCGCCATGCCCTTCCACACCGGCCGAAGCGCCTGACGCGCTGCAACGAAGGAAGGGAAGAGGGCATCATAGGTATGCGAAAGCGCCTCGTCATAGGCATCGCAGTCGCCGAGAAGCGGCGTCACCCATTCGGCGGCGCAGTCTTCCATCGAGCCATAGACGCCGAGGCCGACGGCCGCCATCATCGCGGCGCCTGCCGCGCCGGCTTCCTGGCGACTGCTGGTGCGCACCTGCGCCCGGGTCGCCGCCGCGATGATGCGGCGTAGGGAGGGGCTGCGCGCGGCGCCGCCCGACAGGCGGATCTCGCTCGGCACGGCGCCCATCGCCTGGTAGCAATCGCGTGCGGCGAAGGCCAGTCCCTCGAGGACGCCGCGTGCCAGATCGCCAAAGCCGTGCTTGACCGAAAGGCCGATGAAGCCAGCGCGTGCGTCAGGATCGACGAACGGTCCTCTTTCACCGGCCAGCGATATATAGGGCTGGTAGATCAGCGAACCAGGCTCCGATGCTTCCACCCAAGCGTCGAGGGCCTTCAGCAACTCGTCATGAGAAGGCTTGCCGCCAGCCGTCGCGAGCACGTCGCGCGCAAGGCCAAGCACCCAGTCTATGTTGAGCGTCGCCGCCATGTTGGATTGCAATTGTGCAAAGGCGCCTGGAATAGGCATGGCGATCGTGTAGCCGGAGCCATCGTCGTTCAGCACGACATCGTCGGGAGTGGCGGCAAAGCGTGTGTGTATGCCGGTCGAGCCGATGACCGTGCAGCCGACATTGCCCGAGGGATCATAGAGGCCGGCTCCGAGCGCCGTCATGACCATATCGACGTAACCCAGCACCACCGGCGTGCCTTCGAGCAGGCCAGTCTCTGCCGCCGCCGATCGCGACAGCGGATGATGGTCGGTGGTGCCTTCGAGCATGGGAGGCAACAGGCGGCGATGCGTCGTCAGATCCAGGATGTCGAGGGCTTCGTCGGAATAGCTGCGCGACCGAAAATCGCCGAAGGTGAAGGTTCCCTCGGAGGGATCCGTGGCGCGTTCGCCCGTCATCTTGAAGTAGAGCCAATCCTTGCAATGCAGTGCGGTCGCCGCCCGCTCCAGCATGTCGGGATGGTTCTTTTTCATGAAGGCAAGCTGGGCGCCTTGCTGGCAGGAATTCAGCCCCGTGCCGGTCAGCTCGAACCGCCTGCGATCCCGGGGATCGGCGCGCATCTCGTCCACCAGATGTCCAGCTCGGGCATCAAGCCACAGCCAGGCGCGCGAGACAGGCAAGCCGTCGCCATCGATCAGCCAGGTTCCGTCGCCCTGCCCGGTGATGGCCACCGCCGCGGTTCGTTGCGCGAGGTCGGGAACCTTGGCCGCGAGATCGCGAACGGTCCGCGCCATGTCGCGCCAGGTCTGGTCGAGGTCCTGCTCGGCGCCGCCGCCTTCCAGCGTGACGAAGCTATTGGGCACCGACGTCATGGCGAGCTGCCGCCCGGACAGGTCGAAAGCGATCGATTTGATCACCGACGTTCCCGCGTCGATGCCGATCAGCAGGTCTTTCATGCCGCAAATTCCGGTTGGTTGCGAAGGCGGTTCACGAGGGCAGTCATTTCGTAGAAGAGGCAGGGAGTGTCCGCAAGGACACCCCCTGTACAGGTATTACTCAGACAACACGAAGGGTGCGGTGTACTTGTCGACATTGTCCTTGGTGATGAGAAGGCAATCGAACAGCTGCTTCTCGGTCGCCGCACCGGTGGCACCCGTCTTGATAAACGAATCCGCCTGCTGCACGGCCTTGGCCGAGAAGATGGCGACCGGCTGAAGCACGGTGTACTGCAGTTCGCCGGACTTGATCGCCGCAACCGCATCCGGGGAGCCGTCGAAGCCACCGACCTTGATGCCGGCGAGCTTGCCGGCTTCCTTCAGCGCCGCAACCGCGCCAAGCGCCATCTCGTCATTGCCGCTGATCACGGCGATGATGTCGGGATTGGCCTGCAGCATGCTCTGCATCTTGTCGTGGCCCTGGGTACGATCCCAGTTGGCGACCTGCGAAGCAGCCTTTTCGAGATCCGGGTACTGGCTCAGCACAGTCGCGTACCCGTTCGAGCGCGTGGCGGCGTTGTTGTCAGACGGGGCGCCGAGCAGTTCGACATATTTGCCCTTTTCGCCGACGGCCTGCACCCACTGCTGGGCACCGAGAGCAGCACCCTGCGCGTTATTGGAAACGAGCTGACCCTTGGCGAGGCCTTCCTGATTGATCTCGGCATTGACGAGGAACACCGGGATGTTGGCTGCAATCGCCTTCTTCACCGCACCGACAGAGCCGTCGGCGTTGGCCGGATCGAGGATGATCGCCACCGACTTGTTGGTGATGGCGGTGTCGATCAAATTGCTTTCGGTATTGGTATCGCCCTTGTGGGCACCGACATTGGCCGTATAGCCAAGCTTTTCAGCCTCGGCCTTGGCGACGTTGCCCTCGGTCAGCCAGTAGGGGTTGGCCGGATCGTTGACGATGATCGAGATCAGGCCCGCGGCTGACGCGGCGGCCGTGAACCCGACGACCATCGCGGCGGCGAGCAGACTTTTCAGCATGGTTTTCATGTACATTCCTCCAATGATTACGCGGTGTTGCTGCCAGTTCACCTGGCAGTCTTCCCTTGGGCAGGATTGGCCGGTTCGGCCTTCCCCCGTTTCTGAGAAGTCGGTTGGCCACCTGACGCGCTTGGGAGCTTGCTACGGCGGCGATACTGAACGGCATTGAGGAGCACGGCGAGCACGATGACCGCGCCCGTGAACACTGTCTGCCAGTAGGATGAGATGCCGATGATCACCAGACCGTCGGACAGGAAGCCGATGACGAAGGCCCCAAGCAGGGTTCCGCGGATGTTGCCGCGCCCGCCGGTCAGTGCCGCGCCGCCGATGACGACGGCCGCGATGGCCGTCAGTTCGTAGGTGGTGCCGGCGGTCGGTCCAGCCGACGTCAACTGCGAGGACAGGATCAGGCCGGCGATGGCGGCACAGATGCCCGACAGCACATACACGGAAATCTGCACCGTCTTGACCGGAACGCCGGAGAGTTCGGCCGCGCGCTCGTTGCCGCCCGAGGCGTAGAGCCAGCGCCCGAAAGCGGTGCGGTTCAAGACGATGCTGCCAATGAGCGCGATGACCACGAGAACCACGACGCCCGTCGGCACACCGAACAGGCGGTTGAAGCCAAGCGCATCGAAGCCGGTGTTTCCGAGCTCGGGCTTGCCGCCGAGATTGTTATAGGTCAGGCCGCTGGTCATCAGCAGCGCCAGGCCGCGTGCCATGTACATGACGCCGAGCGTGGCGACGAAAGCCGGAACCTTGAAGCGCGCGATGAGCACGCCGTTGATCAGTCCGACGACGGCGCCGAGCATGCAGGCCAACACCGCGACCACCCAGACCGGCGGATAGAGAACGACACCCAGCCAGGTCAGCGTCACGCCTTGCATCAGGAACCCGGCAACGACACCGGCCAAGCCCAGCGTCGACCCCACCGACAGGTCGATACCGCCATTGAGGATGACGAGCAGCATGCCGATCGCGAGGATTCCGAAGATGGCGACATGCGAGGCCATGGTCAGGAAATTCGCCACCGAGAGATAGTAGGGCGACAGGATCGAGAACACGACGATGATGACGATCAGGGCAAAGAAAGCGCGACCCTCGAGCAGCAGCTTGGCGAGATCGAAGCCTTCGCCGCCCGCGCTTGGACTGGACTGTTTTCTGGCCTGGCTGACGTCGGTCATTGGTCTGGGCTCCGAAATTCTGGTGATCAGGCGACCACGGCTTCGCCAGAGGCGGCCATGATCTGCTCTTTGGTGGCGTTGGCGCCGAATTCAGCTGAAATCCTGCCACGCCGCATGACGACGATGCGGTGGGCAATGCTGAGGCATTCGTTGACCTCAGAGGTCGAGAAGACGACCGCAAGCCCTTGCGCGGCGCGTTCGCTCAGCAAGCGGAAGACCTCGGCCTTGGCGCCGACATCGATGCCACGGCTCGGTTCGTCGAGAAGGATGACTTTTGGGTTGGTCGTCAGCATCTTGCCGATGACGACCTTCTGCTGATTGCCGCCCGACAGCGATCCGATCATGGCATTGCCGCCTGCGGTCTTTATGGTCACCTTGCGGATCGAATCCTCGACCAGCCCACCCTCCTTGGAACGGGACAGAAACAGCCCCTTGGCGAACGCCTCGATGCTGGCCAGCGAGAGATTGCGGCCGACGGTCATCGTCTGCACCAGCCCGTCGCGCTGGCGGTCCTCGGGGACCAGCACAAGACCTCTGGAGATGCGCTGGGCAATGCTCAGTCCCGAAACGTCCTCGCCTTCCAGAAGCGCGCGGCCGCCCGCCATCGGCACCCGTCCGGCGACGGCTTCCAGCAATTCCGTGCGCCCGGCGCCCATCAGCCCATAGATGCAGACGATCTCGCCTGCCCGGACATCCAGCGACAGGTGGTCGACGACGGAATAGCCCGAGCCCGAAGTGTCGACGACGCTGACATCCTCGATCGACAGGGCGACCTCACCGAACGCATGGCCGGTCGGCGGCGAGCCGAGATCGAAGTTCTCGCCGACCATGTTGCGGACGATCCACTCGAGGTCGATGTTTCTGGCTTCAGCCGTCGCCGTTATCGCCCCGTCGCGCAGGACAACGGCGTAGTCGGTGATCTGCAGCGCCTCTTCGAGGTGATGTGAGATGTAGACGATGGAAACGCCGCGGCTGGTCAAATCGCGGATCACCTTGAACAGCACCTCCACCTCTGTGGCGCTGAGCGCCGAGGTCGGCTCGTCCATGATCAGGATGCGCGAATCGACCGACAGCGCCCGCGCGATCTCGACGATCTGCTGTTGGCCCAGGCGCAGATCCTCGACCAGGGTCATCGGGTCGATGTCCTCTTCGAGATCAGCCATCAGCGCGCGCGCCTGGCGCGATTCTTCGGCGAAGTCGAGGCCGGTCCTGGTGCGCAGTTCGCGGCCCATGAAGATGTTGTCGCGAACGCTGAGATTGGGCGCCAGGCTCAGTTCCTGGTGAATGATCGAGATGCCGCGATCGCGTGCGTCCGAGGATGAGGAAAAACTGACGAGATTGCCGTCGAGCACGATGTCGCCGGATGTCGGCGTGACCACGCCGGAGAGGATCTTCATCAGCGTCGACTTGCCGGCGCCATTTTCTCCGAACAGCGTGGTGACCTTGCCGCGATGGATGTCGAAATTGACGCCCTTGAGTGCATGGACGCCGCCATACGACATGACGATGTTGCGCGCCGAAAGCACGGCGTCGCCATTCGCGGGTCCGGTGTCGGCAGCCGCGCTCATTTGACCTCCAGCCTCACCGGAGTGACCAGCCAGCTCTTCGGGTTGACCAGCTTGAATGCGCCGACCACCGATATGGTCTTGCCGGTCAAGGTGCTCGTATCGACCTTGGCCAGGATTTCCTTCTTCATCTCGTTGTTCAGCGCCGAACCGGCGTCCTGGTATTCGATCTGGTTGGTGAACTGGCCGAATGTGATCTTGCCGGTGGCGTCGCGAAGCTCGGTGCCGTTGATCGCCGGTCCCGTCTGCACGCGGATCATCAGCGTGTCCGGCACACCTTCGACGGCGACTTTGTAGATGCCCGATTTTCCTTCGCCGACGACGCCGGTGAACTTCACCGAGATGACCGGCCCAACGCCCGCCGGCACGCCGTATTCCTTTTCCGCCGTTGCCCTGTCCTTGGTGATCGCCGTCGCCACCGTTGCCGCGTCGGCGGCACGCGCTTCGACATCGGCCTGCACCTTGGGAAACTCCGACTTGCCGTAGTCGGCGGCGGAAAAGACGGCGCTGCGGACATCGCCGGCAGAGCCGATCCTGACCACGTTGGTGTCGAGCGCCATGGCGCCGAGCAGGACGACAACCGCAGCGCCGGCAAGTACCCGACGCAAGCCGGGCGAAGCCGGCCTGGTTGGTGCGGGGGCGGCCTTCGCGCTCATGACGCAACCGCCGGCAAGGCTGATCCGCGCTTGTCACGCATTTGACGATCCTCCGTTCACATGGCGCTTCGCACCATTGGGTTTGTTCTGTTCGACAAGGGCACGGGCGGTGGACTCGTCAGTGATCAGCCCGCTCAGATAGCGGCTTTCGAGCACCGCCTTGATGGCGCGTATTTTCACCTTGCCGCCGGCGACTGCGACGATCCGACGGCCCTTCAACTGGTCCCGCGGAAGCGCCAGGATTCTGTCCGACAGCGCCGTTTCCACCGGGCGTCCCTTGTCGTCGAAGAAGTGGGCGAGCAGCTCGCCGACGCCGCCATCCCGTTTGACCTCATCGATTTCGGAATGTTCGATCATGGCGGTAGCGACCAGCGAGGCTTCCCGTTCGGCGGTGCCTATGCCGACGAACATCAGGTCGGACCGGCTTGCGAGGTCGAAGACATCGCTGATGCCGCGCTGGCCAAGCAGCACTTCACGGTCCTCGGCGGTGTTGGCGACGAAAGGCACCGGCATCACATAGGCCTGCGCGCCGGTCCGCTCGGCCAGCCGATGCATGACATCGTGCGGGTTGGCCGCGAATTTGCGCGTCACGCCGCCAAGCAGCGAGACGAAACGGATATGGGCAGCGGCGGTGCGCGTCAGATACTCGACGCTTGCGGCAAGGGTACGGCCATGGCCGACGCCGATCAGCATGTCCTCGCCGCGATCGATCTCCCGCTTCAGAAACTGAGCGCCGGCGATGCCAAGGGCCTTCAGCGGCAGCTCGTCCTGATCGAGATCAGGAACGACCTCGCAGTAATCCAGCCCGTAAGCATTGATCAGCTGCTGCTCGAGGTCGATGCATTCGCCGACATCGCCGTCGATGATTACCCTGACAAGGCCATCCTGGGTGGCCCGGGTGATGAGCCGATGCGCCTTGAGGCTGGTCAGGCCGAGCCGCTTGGCCACCTGGGCCTGCGTCAGCCCCCCGGCATAGTGAAGCCAGGCCGCGCGGGTGGCGAGGCTGGACTCATGATCGCGGTTAGCGGCTCCGCCGGATTTCAAGACATCTCCTCCCTGAGATGATATTATTATCTTTGTGTGCAAAAATTTTCACATCCCTGCATCGCTGTCAATCCCTCGCCGGATTTGGCGCATGCACATACGGGGAATTCACAGTTCTCGCCCTTCCCGAAACGCCGGTCTGCCGGCATTTCGGCGGGCAACATCGACCTATTAGGAGGTGAGCATGTCACTTGATCATACGGCTATGTTAATTTAACGTCAATCTGTGTTATTTCGTGTCTGAGCCAGTAGAATTGCACAGCCATCGGCTATCCAATTTTTTGCTAACTAACTGTTTCTCAATAATAATATCTAATATCGCAAAATCCCAACCCGCCTGTGAGTTGAGCGATTGGGGATGCGGCGCATCCTTAGGCAAACCGACCGGATTGCCTTGGGAAAGAGCATCGGCGACGGAATGATCAGCCCAGCCGCATCAGGTTCCGGTCCTCGAGTTCCAGGGCGGCGGC
Organism: Mesorhizobium sp. M0715; assembly: GCF_040320355.1. NCBI lineage: Bacteria > Pseudomonadati > Pseudomonadota > Alphaproteobacteria > Hyphomicrobiales > Phyllobacteriaceae > Mesorhizobium > Mesorhizobium sp. M0715. Next base: position 274,910 of record NZ_JAMYPL010000006.1, read on the forward strand.
CTCGACTTCCTCTGCGAGGCGCCCGGCGCTCCAGCCCAGCGCCCGTCCGGCAATCGTCGCAATCTCCTGCAGATCCCGGCCCGTCAGTGACCCTGATATCGCCAGGGTGCTGCGGCGCATGACGATATCGGCCAGATGTTCGACGAACTCGGTGCGGACGATGTAGTCGATTTCCGATTTGCTGTAGCTTTCTGAATCCGGCAGCCGACCCTCATCACCCGACCCATGCGTGGCGATCTGCGTGGCTCTGGTGCCATATCGCGACAGCAGCGCCTCGAGACGCCGTCCTCCAGCGCCCGTTTCCGAGTGAGCCAGAGCCAGCCAACTTGCTCGCGCTGCGGCATCGGCCGGGAAATCCCTGCCGCCGCCGATCGGCATGGCCTGCGTCGTCACCTTGCGGCTGCGCTGCAGGCGGCCGAGCACGGTGTCGGCGACTTCCTCGGCGAAGCCGCGAAAGGTCGTCCACTTGCCGCCGATCAGCGAGATGACCGCGAAAGGTCTGTTCCCATCCGGCTCGGCGACTGGCGCCGAGTGGTCACGGCTGATTAAGCCGGGCACCGATGCATCCGAGGCCGGCAGCGGCCGGATGCCGCTATAGGCATAGACGATCTGGTCGCGTTCGAACGCCATCCCCGGCAGCAGCGTGCGTACGCTGTCGAGCAGGTACTCCACTTCGTCAGGCTCGCAGCGTACCGCGTCGGGATTGTCGGCCTTGATGTCGGTAGAGCCGACCAGCGCCAGGCCGAGATAGTCGTAGACAAGGCAGATGCGGCCGTCATCGGCCTCGAAATAGAGCATGCGCCCGGCAAGGCTTCTGACCAGCTCGTCATGCTTCAGCAGGATGTGCGAGCCCTTGGTACCGCCGATCATCTTCGACGGCGCGCCTAGCAAATCGTTGACATCGTCGATCCATGGACCGGCGGCATTGACCACCAGCTTCGGCCGCACCGAAAAGGCCGCGCCGTTTTTCGGCTGGAAGGTCAGCACGCCATCGGCGGACTTCGCCAGCGCCGTGTAGTTCGCGCTGGCCGAGGCCGTATTTGCCTGCAGCCCATCGAGGATCAGTTCGAGCACCAGCCTTTCGGGATGGCTTATCTTGGCGTCGTAATAGGTGCCGGTGGCGACGATCGAGGGGTTGAGCGCCGGCATCTTGCTGAGCGCCTGGCGCCGCCCGACCATGCGGTGGCGCGGCATGACCTGGTTTCGCGAGCCGTAGAAATCATAGATCATCAGGCCGATCTTGATCAGGATGGCGCCGCGGCTGCGCGGCGCGCTGGTCGAGCCGAACAGCGTCCGCAGCGCCGCCAGCATGCCCTTGCTCCAGGAAAAGATCGGGATGACGGTCGGCAGCGGGCTGACATAGTGCGGCGCGTTTTTCAAAAGCAAATTGCGCTCGAGCGTCGATTGCGCCACCAGCCCGAATTCGCCAGTTTCTAGATATTTCAGGCCACCGTGAATGAGCCGCGATGGCGCGGCACTGGTGCCGGAGCCGAAATCCGCCTTGTCGACGATCAGGCAGCTGACGCCCTGCGCGCACAGGTCGCGAAACAAGCCCGCCCCGTTGATGCCGGCGCCAAGGATGACGACGTCGACCTCGCCGGTCCCGGCCATGGCGGCCAATCGCCCGGCGGGATTTTCCGTAAATGTTGCTTCGCTTGAGCTCATGGCGCTTTCGTCTTGACGATGCGCAGCTTCACGCCGGCCCGTTCGAGGGCCCGCGCCCGCGCATCGCCCAGGCCTTCGGTCGCCAGCACGACGTCGAAGCTGGTCAGATCGTCGAAGACGTGCAGTGCGATCCTGTCGAACTTGGCATGGTCAATCAAAAGGATGCGCTTGACCGATGCGGCCATCATCGCCTGCTTGACCCGCACGACATTGGGGTCCTGGATGAAGGCGGTGGTTCCAGTGATGGCCGAAGCCGAACAGATCAGCACATTGGCGCGCAGCTGCGCCACGGCGTTCTCGCAGACGATGCCGATATAGGCGTTGTAGGTGCCGTGGTACTGACCGCCGAGACAGATGAAGTCGAGTTCGTCGACATTGGTCAGCAGGGAAGCCGTCGCCACTGAATTGGTGATGACGGTCAGCGGCTTGACGTCGAGCAGCAGCGTGGCGACGGCGTTTGCCGTCGAGGAATCGTCCAGCATCACCACTTGGCCGGCCTCGACAAAATCGAGCGCCGCCCGCGCCAGCGCATCCTTCTCGGCCCGATTGACCGTCACCCGGTAGCGGAAGGCGCTTTCATAGAGGCCGGAAGGCTGAACCGTCACCGCACCGTGCAGCTTGCGCAGCACACCCTGCTGCGCCAGCCGGTCGATGTGCCGGTGGATGGTCATGCGCGATACGCCGAAATGTTCGACCAGATCGTCGATGCGCACCTGGCCGAGCTTGATCACATAGTCGGCGATCTCTTCGCGTCGTTCGTCGGCCTTGATCATGCGGTTCCCCCAGTGTCTTGCCGCGCCAGCTTCTCGATCTCCGGCCACTGCGGTTCGAGCGCACCGGCTATGCGGCCATAGAGGGAAAAGCGCTCGTTGAACACAGCACTTGAGGCCGCCATCGGCTCGTATTGGCGTGCCGTCATGCCGGCTTGCCTGGCGCCTTGTTGCGGCGTCGCGAAGATGCCCACCGCGGCACCCGCGCAAAGGGCCGCGCCAAAGGCCGCGGCCTCGTCGGTCGAGGTGACGGTGACCGGGGCATTCAGCACATCGGCAAACATCTGGACAAAGGCCGGATTGCGTGAACCGCCCCCGGTCAGGCGGATCTCGCTGATAGCAAAGCCCTCGCGCAGGGCTTCGACATGGGTGCGATGATTGAAGGCAATGCCCTCTAGAACCGCCTTGAGCATATCGCCGCGATCGTGCCAGCCGTGAAGGCCGACAAAGCTGGCGCTGGCGACATCGCCAAAGGGGGAGCCGAACAGATAGGGATGAAACAGGATGGTCGACCGCTTTTTCAGCGCCGCGTCGATCTCGCCTGCCAGAAACTCGTGGATCGAGCCACCACCGACCGATGCCCTCTCCTGTTCCGAGCGGCAGAACGTGTCGAGAAACCAATCGTAGTTCGCGGTCGAGGCCGGCGATATCGCCATGTTGTTCCAGCGGCCGGCGTCGATGGCGTTGCGACAGAGCCAACGCGGATCGACGCGCGGTTGCGAAGAGACTACTTCGTTGATGGAATAGGTCCCGGCAACAATGGCGAGCACGCCCTCCTCATGGCCGCCCATGCCAAGTGCGGAGCCAGTTACGTCATGCAGGCCGCTCGCGACCGGTGTCCCCTTGGCAAGGCCGGTCATGTCGGCGGCCTCGGCGGTAACGTGGCCGGCGATCTCGGCCGAATGCGCCATCGGCGGCAGCGCGTCGAAAAGATCGTCCAGTTCGAAGATGCGCATCGCTTCCAGCGCGTAATCCTGCGTGCGGAAATCCGTGAATGAGGTGCTTGCCTCGGTACGGTCGGTGCCGATCGTGCCGGTCAGGCAAAAGCGCAGCCAGTCCTTGCAGGCCAGTATATGCCCGATGCGGCCATAGCGGTCGGGTTGGTTCTTCCTGATCCAGGCCAGCAGCGCCGACGGAGCCGAAACGTGCGGCGCCTGTCCGGTGCGCGCCAACGCATTTTGGAAGACCCCGTCCGCCGACCATTGTTCGACAATCTCGCCGGCGCGGCTGTCAAGCGACAGGATACCGGGGCCTAGCGGCCGGCGATCCTTGTCGAGCAAATAGAGACCATCGCCGTGTGCGGTCGCCGCCACCGCCTTGATATCGTTGGCGGGCCGGCCGCACAATGCGATCGCTTCGCGGATGGCATCGGCGGTGGCTTGCCATAGCCTTGCCATGTCGCGCTCCACCCAGCGCGCATGGGGCATCGACTGCGGAACGCGCCGACGCGCCACCGACAACTGCGTGCCATCGGCATCGAAGATCACTGCCTTGGTGACCGTGAGACCGTTATCGATTCCGAGCAAACTGGGCATGGGCGCCGCCGCTTTCAGCAACTGGTGAAGGGCGCTGCAAGGCTAACCTGCAGGTTGGGATAGGGATGACAGACATGACGACAATCAACGAGCAACGGTGATACAAAAGCGACGCATCCGACGCGGTAAACAGACCATAATAGCATGTTAAGTTAACGTCAACATGTGAGATATTTTTGCGGAAAAGTCTGACGTCATCTGCGACAAAAATTGCCATCCACTCGTACCGCATCCGATGCGGGACGAAGTTCCGGCCAATGCCCAACTGGCCGGATGACCCTCAACCCTGCGCGGCGAGCCAGGGAGCGCGGTACGACTGACGCCGAACGCGCTTCGACTGGCTTTGCAAGTTCCGTGCGCAACGACCGGACAACCCGCGCTTCGGCGCCGTTCAAAGAAAACGCGACGACTCAAGAAGCTCAGCCACCCCGTCCAGTTCCTTGTGCAGGCGATGCCAGCGACGGTCGAGATAAACAAGCGAATGCGCCTCCGGGGGGACCTCGTCCGGCTGCACCTCGCCGTCAAGGAGTTCGGCCGCGACCAGCGTCGCGCCCTCGATCGGCAGGATGCCGAGCCGACGGGCGCGGAACCAGGTCGAAACGCCGGTATAGCGGCGTTCGCCCGTAGGCAGCCGCGCCCAGGCGCCTCCCGGCGGGAAACGTTCCGCGCCGCTCGACGCGCAGAGCTGCGCCAGGTCGATATCAGTGAAGCGCAGCAGGTGGATCACCATGGTCTCGGCCCGTAGCAAGGGCTCGGACGAAGTCGATTTCATGGAGAGCGAGAAAGCGACGACCGGCGGCGCAGCACTTACCGAGATCAGCGAGGATACGGTCATCGCCACCGGCCTGTCGCCGGGATCGGCCGTGATCACGGCAACACCGGCCGGATGGTGGCGAAAGGCTTCGCGGAAGGCGTTGGTCATCGGATGCGGGAAGCTCATCGACGTCTCTCTTCTGCAGCGTGAATAAGGGCCGGACGGCGTCCGCCGTCCGGCCCTTGCGGGCTACTTCTTCTCGATCAGGTCGTAGAACTGCCAGGTGCGATCGCTCCACAGGCCGCCGATGTCGCGACCGGCCGAGGTGACGATCGACGGCGCGATCGTGAAATGGTTGGCCGCCACCATCATCTCGCGGAAGGTGCGCTGGATCACGCCGGCGCGCAGCGACGCGCCGCCGCCGGCGCGGTAGGCGAAGTTGCAGATATCCACGCCAACCTCGTGAATCTCGGATTTGGCCAGATGGACAAGGCTGATCTGCCGCGTCGATACGCTGTTGCCGGCTTCGACCGTCGCCTCGATGTCGCGCCAGACTTCGAAGACAAAGGCGCGGGCAGCGCGATAGCGGGCTTCGGCGCGGCCATAGTCGTGCCAGAACTTCTCGCTTTCGCCGATCAGTCCGGCCCGGCCTGACTTCGAGCGGGCGAACTTGGCGATCTCGTCCAGCATCCGCCGCCCAGTGCCGAGCGCCCAGCCGGTATGACCGATGGCGGCGAGGCCAACGACCCCGAGACTGAAGAACTCCTTCTGGCGCAGCGGTGGTGCGGTCAGGATCGGGAAGACGAGATCGTCGGCGATGAAGACATCCTCGGCCGCATAGTCGATGCTGCCGGTACCGCCGAGGCCCAGAACGTCCCAATTGCCGACCTGCTTGTGCTGGGAGATCGGGGCATGGGCGCACATGATAATCAAATTGCCCTTGTCGTCCTTGGCGGGCTTGCCGGTGCCGTCGTCGACGAAGGCGGCACTGTGGCTATAGGTGGCGTGGCTGAAGCCGCTGCCATAGCTCCACTTGCCGTTCAGCCGGTAACCACCGTCGACCTTCTTCAGCATGCCGAGCGGCGCGCCCTGCCCCGAGAAACGGTTGTCGGTGCCCGGTGCGAACAGCCGCTCGACCGCGCTATCCGGCAGAAAGGCCGCCGACATCGCACCGATGCAGCAATGCACCATTGAAACCCAGCCGGCCGCCCCGGAGTGCCAGGTGATCGCCGCCAGCAGTTCGAGACCCTGGGTGGGTCGCAGCTGCGCACCGCCGAGGCTCTCCGCGGCGAAGATATGCGACATGCGCAGCGGCTTCAGCAGCTCGAACGTGGCCGCAGTCAGTTCGCCATTCTCCTCATCGGTGGTGGCGTTGGCTTCCAGGGCCGGCCCGATCTCCGCGATCTTGCTGAGCAAGTCGCGATAGTCGGTGGTCGTCCCCCACGAGCCGTGCTTGATGGGTTTGTTCATTGTCTTCTCCTCCTTTTCAAATGCGGTCAGCCGGCGAGGAAATCGCCGATCTTCCTGAGTGTTTCGGGTTTCTCCTGCATGACGAAATGGCCGGCATCCTCGACCAGGATCAGGCGTGCGTCGGGCAGGGCTTCGACGAAGAGCGGCGCCTGGCCAGCTGGCAGCAGACGGTCCCTGGTGCCCCAGACGACCAGCGTCGGATTGGCGATGCGCGCCAGGAAGCGCCGCAGGTTCGGATGGCCCATGCCGAACGGCGCCAGCAACCGGCCGAGCGTCTCTCCTTCGCGGGCGCGATCGGCGCCGAAGGCCTCCGCAAAGGCGGGATCCGAGCCGTCCGGGAAATAGCGCAGCGCCACCGAGACGTCATGCGCCAGATAGGCCGGCAGCTCCTGCGGCGCGACCGCGCCCAGATCGGTGGCCGGATGCGCGGGGTCGTTGAGCCCTGCCGGCGCGATCAGCACCACCTTGTCGAAACGCTCGCGCGCAAGGCCGGCGAGCTCCGTCGCCATCCAGCCGCCCATGGAAAAGCCGATGAGATGAGGCTTCTCCGGCAGGTTCAGAACATCGAGCAGGTTCAGGTAGTGCAGAACCATGTCGGACATCCCGGTCACATGCGGCGCAGCGCCCGAAAAGCCGAAGCCCGGATGGCTCGCGCAAAGCACGCGGAAACGGTCGGCGAGGCCTTCGGCGAAGTCGAAACCTTCAAGCGTCGAGGCGCCGTGCAGGAACAGCACGGGCTTTCCCTCACCAATGGCCTTCACCACCGTTTTGGTGCCAGCGACATCGTATTTGAGCGTTTCGAATTGAACGGCCATTTTATTCCTCCTCAAACAAGGTCCGGCTGGATCAGCACTTTGCATTGCGTTGTGCGGCGGCGAAGGCTCTCGAATATCTGCGGAACCGGCGAGAGGTCGATCCGATCGGTGATCAGCGCCTGCGGTGCGAAAGGTCCGCCGCGCAGCGCATCGAGGGCGACGCCGAATTCGTTGCGCTGATGGAAGAAGACCGAGAAGAGCAGGTTCACTTCCTTCGTCAGCGCGACGAATGGATCCCATTCGTCGCCGCCGATACACAAGCCGACACCGACCACCGTGCCCTGCGGCCGAACCGCCTTGACCGCCGCGTCGATAAGGCCGCGCTTGCCGACGCATTCGAAGACGATATCGGGGGCTCCTCCGCAGAGATCGGCAAGGCTATCCGCCAGCTTGTTTCCGGACAGCGCGAAACCGGTTGCGCCCAGTGCGAGCGCACGGTCACGCTGATGGCTGTGAATATCGGCCACGACCACACAAGACGCTCCCAGCCGCCGCGCCCAGAAAGCGACGAGCAGGCCGATCGGTCCGGCGCCAAGGATGGCGACCCGGTCTCCGGGCTTCATGCCCGAGCGGACGATGCAGTGCAACGCGACCGAGAGCGGTTCGGCCAGCGCGCCATCCTCCAGCGCAACGTCGTCGGGCAAGACATGGCACTGGCGCGCGGCGACGGCCGCGTATTGCGCATAGCCGCCACCAATCAGCACCATGTCGGGACAGCGGCCTGGATCGCCGCGCCTGCAGGCCTGGCAGTGCCCGCAGCCGTGCATCGGCACGACGGCCACACGCTCACCGATCCGAAGGCTCGCCACCCGTGATCCCAGCGCGATGATGTCGCCGGCGAATTCATGGCCAAGAACGAAACCTCCACCGATGCCGAAAGGCACCGGATCCTCGGTGATATGCAGGTCGCTGCCGCAGATGCCGCAGGCTGCGATGCGCAAGACGACCTCATCCGGCGCCGGCGTCGGATCCGGCACCGTGCCGATCCGCAGCGGACTGCCGACCGTATCGAAGATGGCTGCTTTCATAAAAACCCTCCCTCTCAGCGGTTCGGATCGACGAGCCTGCGTCGGATCGGGAACCATGGCGCATCCCACCGTTTCGAGATCAGGCCCCAGATGCCGGTGCGGGCGTAGAGCGCCACCAGCAGCGTCATCAGGCCGAGGACGACGAAATAGCTCGCGCCGTATTCACCGAACCAGCGGTCCGCGATGAAGAAAATCAGGGATCCGATCAGAACGCCCTCGATGGACCCTATCCCGCCGACCATGACGATGAAGATCGCGACGTTCGCCCACATCGGATCAAAGGCCGAACCCGGGGTGATGCGCAGTTGCGCCATGAAATAGATGGCGCCCGCAAGGCCGCAGCCGACCGCCGACGCGACGTAGATCAGGAAGCGCAGCTTGACGACATTCACGCCCTGGCTCGCGGCCGCGACCGGATTGTCGCGCATGGCGATCAGCGCAAGGCCGAAGCGCGAGCGAAGCAGCCAATAGCTGCCGCCCAGCGTGACGAGCAGCATCCCCGCGCAGAGCAGCGACATGGCGACATTCCGCTCGAAGGCCGAATAGTCCTTCATCACGCGAAGCGACATCCCCGCGCCGGAATTGACGAGCGGGAGATTCGAGGCGGCCAGCCGGAATACCTCGGCCACCACCCATGTGCCGATCGAAAAATAGGGGCCATCCAGGCGATGCAGCAGCAGGTAGATCGGCACGGCCAGCGCGGCCGGCGCCAGCAGCGAAAGGAAGACCGCCACAAACGGATTGATGCCGTAAGTCTGCGCCAGCACGAAAAGCGCATAGCCGGCAGCACCCATGAAGGCGTGCTGGCCCACCGAGACGAGGCCGGCATAGCCGGCTAGCAGGTTCCACATCTGCGCGACGGCGATGTAGCAGCACAGCACCAGAATCGACCGGATCGTGCCGGTCGAGGCCCACCACGGCATGGCGGCGACACCGATCAGCGCCAGCACAGCCAGCGTCATCGCGATGCGACCGGACCGGGTCTGGCGCTGGACCAGGACCTCAGGCACCTCGGTTGCCACATAGGGGATCGCACTCATGACAATGCCTTTCCAAACAGGCCCTGCGGGCGGGTCGCCAGCACGATCAGGAAGACGATGTGTCCGGCGAGCACGCCGAAGCCCGGATCGATGCGGAAGCCGATGGCCTGCGAGATGCCGAGCACCATCGAGCCGGCGAAGGCGCCCCATACCGTACCCATGCCGCCGATGATCACCGCTTCGAACGCGTAGATCAGCTGGGCAGGTCCATCGGCCGGCGCAACGGTCGACCGCAACGCCTGGAAGACGGCGGCAAAGCCGAGGATGCCGACCGCCGCCGCTGTCGCCATCGCATAGACGGCGCGCGGGTTGATGCCGGTCATCGCCGCCGCCTCGACATCGGCCGACGCGGCGCGGAGCGCGCGGCCGAAGCGCGTGCGCTTCAGCGTCAGGTCGAGGCCTCCTGTCAATCCCGTGGCGACGGCCAGCACGATCAGCGGCAGGAGGCCGACATAGATACCGCCGATCTCGATGGATTGACTCTCTATTCCATGGCCGGGCAACGATCGGCTGTTCGCGGACCATATCTGCAGCATCAGGTTCTGCAGCGCGATCGACAGTCCGAAGGTCGCGATCAGCGAGGGCAGCGGATCGCTCCCTACCACCCGGTTCAGCACGGCCTTCTGCAGCACCCAGCCCATCAGCACCGCGAGCGGCACCAGTACGATCAGCACAGGCAGCGGCCCCAGACCCCAGGCCGTGGCGATCGAGATGCCAATCAGCGACAAAAGGATCACAAGATCGCCATGGCTGATGTTGACGATCCGCATGACGCCGAACATCAACGCCATGCCGAGCGCATACTGGGCATACATGCCGCCCAGCAGGATCCCTTGCACCAAGGCGTCAAACCACTCCATGGCCTGCTCCAAAATAGGCTTTGCCGATTTGTTCGCGCGTGATTTCGGCGGACCTGCCGGTCAGGGTCACGCGCCCCTCGAGCATGCAGTAGAGGCGGTCCGAGGCGGACCGGGCGAGGCCGACATCCTGTTCGACCACGATCATCGCCGTTCCCGTGGCGCGGATTTCGGGCAAGGCGGCATAGATCTCGCGGATCACCTTCGGCGCAAGACCAAGGCGGATCTCGTCGCATAGCAGCACGCGCGGCTGTCTTTGCAGCGCGCGGCCGATCGCCACCATCTGTTGCTGCCCGCCCGAGAGGCTCTGGACCTGCGTGCGGGCCTTCTCCTTGAGGATCGGGAACAGCTGATGCAACCGCGGCAGCGTCCATCCGCCCTTGGCGCCTATGCGCGCGGCCTGGTCGATGGCGACGCGCAGATTGTCCTCGACCGACATGCCGGTGAAGAGCCGGCGGCCCTCCGGCACGATGGCGACACCCTTCTGCACCATGCGGTCGGTGGTGGTGCCGCCAACGGCCTCCCCGTGCAGCAGCACCATCTCGCGCCGGACCGGGAGCAGGCCCATGATCGAACGCAGGAGTGTAGATTTTCCTGCCCCGTTGGCGCCGATCAAGGCCACGGCCTCACCCTGGTGCAGCTCGATGTCGACGCCGTAGAGCGCCTGGAAATCGCCATAGCGGGCCAATAGCCCGTGGGTGGAAAGAACGGCCGTCATGCCTCGATCCCCATGTAGACGCGTTGGACCTCGGGCAGCGCAATCACTTCGGCGGGCACGCCTTCAGCGATCTTCTCGCCGAAGTTCAGCACCAACAACCGGTCGGCCACCGCCAGCAGCGCGTGCAACACATGCTCGATCCACACGATGGTGATGCCACGGTCGCGGATGCGGCGCACCAGCGCTACCAGCGCCTTCGATTCATCGTCGGTCAGCCCACCCGCGATCTCGTCCAGCAGCAGCAGCTTCGGATCCGACGCCAGCGCGCGCGCCAACTCCAGCCGCTTGCGATCGAGCAGAGTGAGAGCGCCGGCCGAGACATTGGCCTTGTCGGAGAGCTCGCAATCGCGCAGGACCTGGGCGCAGAAAGCATAGCTCTGCTTCTCGGACCGGCCGCCGCCCAAAGCGGCGGCGCCCCGCAGGGTTTAGAAAGGGGTGATTCCGGCAAAGGGGCCCGGGGTCTGATATGTACGCCCCCAAACCATAATGGAACGCCCGGAGGGCGGCGCGCCGCGCAGC